>QHPM01000158.1 GCA_003219095.1 Verrucomicrobiota bacterium | reverse complement strand
CACTCGCGATCGATTCGGCCACAAGACGGGTATAAGCAGGTTCGCACCGTTTACCCCGAAAGGGTACCGGCGCGAGATAAGGACAATCGGTTTCCACCATGAATTTCCAGAGCTGAATTTGTGCCGCGACCTGACGGACCGAAGCGCCATTTTTGAAAGTCACGATCCCGGTAAAGGAAACGAGATGATCGAGATCGATTACTTCATTGGCCTGCTCGAGCGAACCACCAAAACAATGAAATACGCCCCGCAGCTTATCAGTGTGGGGCTGCATAATCGCCAGCGTGTCGTCCCAGGCATCGCGCTGATGGATCACAACATTGAGCCCGAGCTCGACCGCGAGATCGAGTTGCTGCTCGAATAACGCCGCTTGCTTCGATTTATAAGCGCCATCTTTAATGCTGGCGTCGATTTGTTCTTCCGTCTCACCTTGCAAGGCACTAGCGAACACCTGCACTTTCTTGTCCTTCGCCGTCGCCTTGCTCGGCAACGAATGATAATCCAAACCTGTTTCGCCAATCGCCACTACGCGCCGATTCTTCGCCAGTTCGCGTAACGGCGTCATCACGTCGTCTCCCGCTTCTTCGACATACGTTGGATGAACTCCGATCACCGCGAAGACGCTCGAATATTTTTCGGCAATTTCGATCGCGCGCTGGCTACTCGCGATAGATGTCCCGATGGTGAGGATGCGAGTAACGCCCGCCTCGGTCGCGCGTCGCAGCACGTCTTCGAAGTCGTTTGCGAAGTCGGGGTAATCGAGGTGGGCGTGAGTTTCGATTAACATGGCTGTTTTGTCATGCCGGGCGAGGTCGAGGAATATCTCTCATCATTTCCTTTAACGAGACAATAGTAAGAGACGTCTCGACTTCGCTCGACATGACAAATAATCGAGATGCGCGTGTGTCGCTCAAGAACGCCTCTCGTTTTCGCGCTTGCGAATTGTCTCAAGGAGAGCCGGGTAACGAGGATCGTCGCGCACTGGATCAAGCATGGAATCGTGCTCGACCCATCGGCCCCATTCCGGGCCGCCCCTGAGGATACCGCGTTCCAGTAGTTCGAAGGCTCTATCAATATCGCCTAACATGGCGTATCCACACGCGGCATTGTAGTGAGTCACCGGATTGTCGGGCTCGAGCGAAAGCGCCCGGGCAATCCACTCGCGAGCACGATCAAACTCGCCGATTTCGATCAGCGAACCAGAACCGAGCTCGGCTGCCTTGGCGTCGTCCGGATGCAGAGTGAGTTGACGCTCTGCCAATTTCGCACCTTTACGTGCGGTCTCTTTGGCATCCTCCTTTCGCCCTAACGAGTTATAAAACTGAACCAATATACAGACCGTTACCTTGGAAGACGCAGGCGCGAGCGTAGAAATAATGCGCTTCGAACGAATTCGGATCGAGACCAATGGCCTTCTCGAACTCCGCTTCTGCTTCGGGATAACGCTTCACCGCGGAGAGCGCGGCGCCGCGCGAGGCGTGCGCCTCCGCCAAACCATTGTCGAGCGCCAGGGCCTTTTCGCTCATGGCAAGAATGGCTTCGAACGAAATTGGCTCTGTCGTTCGCAAGTAAAGAAAAGTGTCGCAGTCGGCTATTCCGGCGTAAGCGCGCGCATAAGAGGGATCGAGCGCCGTCGCTTTAACGAACATCTCGCGCGCCGCTTTATAACCCGATTTGGAACCGCGATGAAAAAGCTCGCGCGCTTTTAAATAACAGGTGTAAGCCTCTACATTATCTGTAGGCGGCTGTTGGATCGACTTCTTCTCCTGCGGCAAAAGCCTGACCTTGAGCTGCTCGACAATCGCGTGCGTGATCTCGTCCTGAATGGCGAAGATATCGGTCAGATCGCGGTCAAAACGGTCCGCCCAAATGTGAGTGCCATCGCTGCTGTCAATGAGCTGGCCGGTCACGCGGACCCGAGCGCCCGCCTTTCGCACGCTGCCTTCGAGGATAAAGTCGGCACCGAGCTCCTTGCCCACGTTTTCGACCTTTCCCGCTTTTGCTTTGTAGGTGAAGGAAGTGTGACGCGCGATAACTGAGAGCGCCGAGATCTTTGAAAGATCAGTGATGATGTCTTCAGTAATGCCGTCGCTGAAATACTCCTGCTCGGAATCGCCGCTCATGTTCGTGAACGGCAGAACTATTCTTTAGCTGCTGCTCGCCACAGTCTTCAAACGTCACGTTAAGGCGATTCCCAACTTGGTCGCGGACCGATTGCGAAACAGCGATGCCGCCGGGCTGTGCCACACTTTCGAGGCGCGCGGCAACATTGACGCCATCGCCGTAGATGTCGTCTCCATCGACGATCACATCGCCGAGGTTAATTCCGACGCGAAATTGGATCGGGCTTTTCGATTTTCGCGCGCGCAACGCGGTTTGAATCTCTGTCGCGCATGAAACGGCGTTCACGACACTCGGAAACTCGACCAGCACGCCATCGCCAGTGAGTTTGACGATACGACCGCCATGCTCCGCAATCTGGGCATCGATCACTGCCTGTCGAATTTCTTTCAGCTGCGCGAGCGTCCCAGCTTCGTCACTACCCATCAGCCGACTGTACCCGACGACATCGGCAGCGAGAATTGCAGTGAGACGGCGTTCCATGGTCGAAGCGGTCAAAAGGTTAAAACGTTACAAAGCTGAATCAGAGAGGAGGTATTTCCTTTGTAACACTGTAACACCTTTAACCTTTTAACGCCGCCTGAGGCTCACCATTCCACGATCGTGCTGGCCCAGGTCAATCCGCCACCGAATACGACCATCAACACATAATCCCCGGCTTTTATCCGGCCTGAGCGGTTCGCTTCATCGAGTGCGATCGCCACCGATGCCGCTGAGGTATTCCCATAACGATCGACGTTGACGAAAACTTTTTCGCGCGGAATCCCAAGTCGTTCCCCGATCGCTTCAATGATGCGCAGGTTAGCCTGATGCGGAATGACGCAGGCGATGTCATCCACCGTGAGACCGGCTTGATCGATCGCTTTTCTTGCCGCCGCCAGCATTGCGATCACGGCTTGTTTATAGACCTCCTTGCCTGACATGTGGATCGTTTGCAGATTCAGATGGGCGTTCTCGGGCGTGATCGGCGTTTTCGATCCTCCACCCGGCATGAACAAAATATCGGTGAAGTCACCGTCGCTTCCCATGTTGGTGCTAATGACGCCGTGGGCGCTACCGCGATGACCAAGCACGACTGCCCCGGCGCCATCGCCGAACAGCACACAAGTATTTCGATCGCTCCAGTTCGTAATCGACGTCAGCTTATCTGCGCCGATCACCAGCGCCGTGTCGTAGGTTCCCGAAGTAATGAATTGCTGTGCGATCTCAACCCCGAACAAAAATCCAGCGCAGGCAGCCGAAACATCGAGGCAGGCGGCATTTTTGGCGCCGATTTTTTTCTGGACGAAACAGGCGGTCGCGGGAAAAATCATGTCGGGCGTGGCGGTGGCGACGAGTATCAGATCGATTTCTTCGGGCGAAACCTTTGCCTGCTCGATCGCTTTGAGCGCGGCTCTCGCAGCCATATCGCTGGTCGTTTCATCCTTGGCGGCGATGCGTCGCTCCTTGATCCCGGTGCGCGTGGTGATCCACTCGTCGCTGGTATCGACTATGCGTGAGAGATCTTCGTTGGTAAGAACCTTCTCCGGCGTATAACTGCCGGTGCCGATAATCGAAACCGTTCGCTGATTCCTAGCGGATCGCGGGCTCGAGCGGGGCTGTCGCTTCATGATAACGCTGAACCTCCTCGATAATATGCGGGTTGACCTGGTGTTAAATAGACTGGCCCCGTGAGCAATGATGCAAATGCCGTTTACGCCCAGCGATGGGCTGCCACCGTACTCCTCGTAATTCGTTTTCCGGTGGATCGTACGAAATGCGTCCTTGGCCAGGGCCGCTCCTACGGCGCGCTTCGCATTTTTTTTCAGCTCGTGCTTGAGCCAGGTGAAGATGGCTACCGCAATCGATTCCGATGTCTTCAAAATCACGTTGCCGACAAAACCGTCGCACACCACGACCTCGACCGGGTTTTCGAATAAGTGACGTCCCTCAATATTACCGCGAAAATTGAGCGAGGTTCGCTTGAGCAATTTGAACACTTCCTTGGTCAGTTCTGTTCCCTTGACATCTTCTTCGCCCAGGGAAATCAAACCGACGCTCGGCTTGGCGTAACCGAGAACGTGGCGTGAATAGACCGAGCCCATGATGGCATATTGCAGAAGATGATCCGGGCGGGCGTCGACGTTTGCGCCGGCGTCGATCAAAACAAAAACATTGGTCTCGGTGGGAAGAATGGCGGCAATCCCTGGGCGATCGATTCCAGGGAGATTGCGCAACTTAATGGCACTCGCGGCGACGGCGGCGCCAGTGTGCCCGGCGCTGACAATGGCGTCGGCCTGACCATACTTGACCAGATCGACCGCGCGGCTCACTGAGGAATCTTTTTTCCGCCGCACCGCTTCCACTGCGCGATCGCTCATTTCGACGACTTGCGAGGCGTGGACAATCTCTATCCGCGAATCGTTGCAACGGTGTTTCTTAAGTTCGGCCTGGATCTTTGCTGAATCCCCAACGAGAAAAAGTTTTCCGATCCGGCGATATTCACGCAGGGCAAGAACGGCTCCGGCAACAAGATTGGGTGGACCAAAATCGCCCCCCATCGCATCCAACGCGATTTTCATGCGAGGTAGCAGTTTGCGTTTATCGCGCGCTTAATGCAAAACGAAAATCGAGCGAATGAGAACCGAGATTCGTGAGCCCCTGTAACGGAAACGGGTTAGCGTTCACGCGCCCACGCTTAAGACCTGTCGCCCTTTATAATAACCGCACGAAGGACAAACTGTGTGCGAGGGCACGGTGCTGCCACATTGCGCGCACTTGTTTAACTGCGGCGCATGCCAACGGTTGGCCGCTTTGCGCGTACGCAACCGCATCTTCGAGGTTTTACGTTTGGGGACGCCCATGTCAGGCGGCTATGAAAGCATGATCTCGCCGAAAAACAACGTGTTCCGTGAATCGATATTCGAGACTCCTGAATCGATGTAATGATTTTCGATCTAACGTTTCTCGATCTTCAGCTTATCCAGCGCGCTCCAATCCGCTTTCGCTGTCCCGTCGTCGCCGGTGCTTTCAATCTTCGCCGCCTTGCAAACGCGCCCGCCATCGCGATCGCAATGGGGATAGGGAGGCAGATTCAACAAAATGTCCTCCCGCACGAACGGCGTAATATCGACGTTCTCCGGCCCGTGCAATTCGGTGTGGAGCGCGAACGCCGGGACCTTGATTTCGTACTCGAACTTTTCAAGACAGGCCACGCAGCCCAGCTCAACCGTTTGCGCGAGCGTGCCATTGGCCCAGAGCGCACCGTCGGAAACGCCGAGGTCGAGGCTGTAACGCATCGGCCCGACGCAGCGAATTCCCTGCGCCGCGATATCGCCGAGCGGACAATCTTCCTCGCCATCGAGATGGAGCCCTTCCGGCGGGATTTGATTCAAATGAATTTTCACGCGGAAAACCTTTCGCGTTTCAGATCACGCTCGCAATGTTTCCCAATTGAGGTGCAAATTTTTTCGCGAGCGCTGCGGCGACCAGTGGCGGCACAAAGGCGGAAACATCGCCCCCGAGCTTCGCGATTTCTTTCACAATGCGCGAGCTGAGATAGGTATACTCCTCCTTCGGCATGAGGAAGATGGTTTCAATTTCCGGGTCGAGCTTCCGGTTCATCAGCGCCATTTGAAATTCAAACTCGAAATCGGAAATGGCGCGCAACCCGCGCACGATCGCATGCGCGTTCTCCGAAGCGGCGAATTCCACCAGCAGCCCTTCCATTGGCGCGACTCGGACGGCATCAATCGTAATCGCCTGTCGCAGCATGGCCAGCCGTTCGTCCGGCGCGAACAGGGGTTGCTTTTGATCGTTAATCGCCACCGCCACGATGACTTCATCGAAAAGCGTCCGCGCCCGCGCGATGACATCGAGATGACCATTCGTCACCGGATCGAAGCTACCGGGATAGATCGCGCGTCGCACAACGGGGAAAGCTCGCAGAGGAAATCGAAAATGTAAAAGAACGGAACAGAAGCCTCCCGGAATGACGAAGCCCGAATGACGAGGTGGACCGGCCGCTCCGCGGGCGATGCCAGATATGAGGCGTAGCCGCAAAATATTTTGAATGAGAAAGAATGCGGCCACTCCGATGGTGTTTGACATCGAGCACGGGACTGCTCGATCGACCTCGTGCAGCTTTTCCGTCATTCGTCATTCCTTCGTGCTTCGTCATTGGTCATTTGTCATTTTCATGCATCCAAGTTGCCGAATGCTGGCGAAGCGGAGAAAGTACTCGTCTCCTGATGATCGATCCGTCGCCTTATCGCAGCGTCGCCGTTGCCAGCACCTTCTCGCCCCGCTTTGCGCAGGTATTGGCGGAAGCGAAACGGATTCGAGACCGTTTCGATTCGGAGCTAAGCCTTGTTTACGTAGGTGAAAAAAGCGAGGAGACCAGTGCGAAGTTTGCAGCCGCGCTGGAGCGGCTCTCATTGCCGAAGAATTCCCCTATCCATTATGAGCAGGGCGATCCGGCAACCGCAATTCTGCGAGCGATCGAGCGCAACGAAATCGATCTGATCGTGGCCGGCGCGCTCGAGAAGGAGGTGGTTCTTCACCCCTTCTTGGGAAATGTGGCTCGCCGACTTTTGCGGGAAGGGCGCAGCTCGGTCATTCTCTTTACCCATCCGGCGCGCCAACCAGAGCCGTTGCGCAAGATCGTTTTCCTCGCGGAATATTCCGAGCACGGTTCCAACAGCCTGCGCCGAGCACTGCATTTGGCCGCGCGCGAAAATTCGGAACGGGTTTACGTGGTGCGACTTATCACCACCTTCGATGAAGCGCGCGCGAAACAGGGCGGCACCCCAGCGGAAGCGGATGAGGATACGAAATTGGAACATTTCGTTCTCGATCTCGGCCACACCGATGTGCCGATCGAAGTGCGCTGCATTCGTGGCAACACTGGGTTTGCCGCGGCCGATTTTGTGAAATCGGTGGAAGCAGATTTACTGGTCGTGCCGCTCGATCCTGCGAAAAATGCCGGCCAATTGCCGCCCAATCTGGAATGGCTCACGGATGTTATTCCGTGCAATCTCTGGGTGACGCGCTGATCGGGGAGCTTCGACAACGTAGTCGCCGCACACGGCCGCGAAAGCAAAACTGCCGATCCGCATTCAACTGACGCGATGGAGCGTGTCATCCCGAACCCCGAACGCTTTCGGGGTGAGGGACCTCACAAATGGAAGACGGTTGCGCAAGCTATCTTGTGTAATGCACCAGCCTAGGCGCTCCCTCGATCGCCGCGACCTCGGGATGACAGCAAAGATAGTGGCGCACTGTAATGGTGCCCTTTTATCGCGCGGTAGCCTTGAACGAAAGCGCATGGCCGCCCGCCCGCCAACACAACCACTCGCCGCGACGGGCCCCTTCTGTTATCTGATCGGCGGCTACCGTGATGAATTCTACTCCGCCCTTTCATCCTTACGGAACCGCGCATCTCGCTGTGATTTTTCTCACAATCGCCGTGCCGTTCGCACTCGCAGCGCTCGTGCGGCGGACGAAATCATCCGTAACAGAGCGGATCATCGTCGGCGCACTCTCCCTCTTGCTCGTGCTGAATTACTTCGTCTATCTATCTTTGGTCCGGCAATTCGGCGCCGTCAGCTGGGAGCAGCTTCTACCACTCCAACTTTGCGATTGGGCGATGGTTGTAATCATCATCGCGATGTGGACGCGGCGGCCGGGCTGGTTCGAGGTCGCGTATTTTTGGGGAATCGGCGGCACTGTCCAAGCCGTGCTGACCCCGAATTTGCCCTATGGTTTTCCCGATTTCCGATTCTTTAGCTTCTTCATTTCTCACTGCGGAATCATCATCGGCATTATTTTCCTAATGCTGACGTATCGTCTGCGACCACGCCCCTTTTCCATCGTTCGTGTCTTCGCCTGGACAGAATTTTACTTCATTATCACGCTGGCGGCGGACAAGTTCACCGGGTTCAATTACGGCTTTCTTCTTCATAAACCGGAGGCGAAAACACTGCTTAACATTCTCTCGGACAATCGCCCGATTTATCTTTTCGAAATGCATCTGCTCGCGCTCGCATTTTTCATCGTCCTCTATTTGCCCTTCGCCTTTTACGATCTTGCGAGAAGAAAGAGTAAATGTGCGTGCTAATGCGCCGTCATCCCGAGCCGCGCAGAGGGCGAGGGACCTCGAAATCGCAGTAAGGTTCACGCCACAAACGCTTTCGCGATCCACGAAGCGCTAGCCTCGAATAGGCCGACTTTTGGTTTGTGTAATCTTTAAGCTAATGTGAGGTCCTTCGCCGTCTTGCGCGGCTCAGGATGACACCCGGTTCAACGTCTTTGAATGAAACGAACGCCACTTAGAATTCGCTCGGTCACTATTGGCGGGCGCGATCCGGCATTCATCCTCGGGCCGTGCGTGATCGAATCGGAAAAATTCGTGCGGCGGATGGCACAAAAAATTGCGAAGATTTGTGTCGCCGAAAAGGTGCCATTCATTTTCAAGGCGTCCTACGACAAAGCCAACCGCACCTCGGTGAAATCATTTCGCGGAATCGACGCGCGCACCGGGTGCGAAATCCTCGCTTCCATCGGCCGAGAATTAAAAATTCCGGTCACAACGGACGTGCATTCACCAGCCGAGGCGGAAATCGCGGGCGAATTCATCGATTTGCTGCAGATCCCCGCCTTTCTTTGCCGGCAAACCGATTTGCTGCGTGCGGCTGCCGAGACCGGCCGCGCCGTCAACGTGAAGAAAGGTCAATTTCTTGCCCCTTGGGACATGAAAAACATCGCGGAGAAGTTGGAGAAATTTGGCGCGAAACAATTTCTGTTCACCGAACGCGGTACCACCTTTGGTTATAACAATCTCGTCGCTGACTTCCGCTCGCTGGCCTGGATTCGTGAAGCCGGCTACCATGTGATTTTTGACGCTACCCATTCTGTGCAACGTCCCGGTGGCGCCGGTGACTCTACTTCGGGTGACGGCGAACTCGCACCTTTGCTGGCGCGCGCGGCTATGGCAGCCGGATGCGACGGCATTTTTATGGAAGTGCACGAAAATCCGCCACGCGCCTTCTCCGATGGCCCAAACCAGTTGCCCCTAAAAAATTTGCCGAAGGTGCTTCGCGTGTTAAAAACTGTTCATGCTGCCGTTTCGTAACGGTCGCGCGCGGCGCGTTCTCCTTTTCGGTCTGGTCGGCGCAAGTTTTCTCATCGCGCCGGCCGATTTCGCGCAGCAATCGAAAAAGCATGGCAAAAAAAAGACGACGGACACGGAAGGACCGGCGCAATCGCCTACTTCCAGTCCGGGATCGAGCACCCAGGTTCCCCTGCCCATTGGCCACGAAGCAAAAGGACTTGTCCTTCCCGATATTGATGAAAATGGACATTTGCGCGGCAGATTCGTCGCCGGAACCGCGCGACGGGTCGATCAAGACCACATGCAATTTCGCGAGCTGAATATCACCACCTACACCGAGGACAATCAGATCGATCTTCAGATTGCGATGGCAGATTCCGTGCTGGACTTGAATACGCATGTTCTCAGTTCACCACAAAGAACAACGATTAAACGCGCCGATTTCGAGATCGTGGGCGACACCGCCCGCTTTGACACCTCGGCGCGACAGGGAACCATCACTGGCAACGTAAAAATGGTGATCACGGATCAATCCAAATTGAGGCCGCAAAAATCGCCATGAAGTTGATCGCGTTCGCAATTCTGGGGTGCGCAATTAGTGCGCTTGCCCAAAACGAGGTCGTCACCACGGCGCCGCAAACCTCCAAACCAGCGAGTTCCCCGAAAACGAAAACCGCTGACACCAGCAAAAATCCTTTTGGGACCGAATCGAAAAACGAAGGTCCGATCACGACCGAGATTTATGCAGATGAAGCATCTTTCGATTCGAGTAAGAACGTTGGTGTTTTTACCGGACACGTGAAAGTGTTCGATCCGCGATTCAATCTGCAATCGGATAAGCTAACGGTGTATTTACGTAAAGGTGAAGACCAGGGGTTGGAGAAAGCCATCGCCGACGGAAACGTTGGGGTGGTGCGTGACCGGCCAGATCCAAACGGCGGGCCGCCGACGCATGCGGTGGGTCGCTCGGAGCACGCCGTTTACACTGCAACCGATGGCAGTGTCGAGCTCACCGGCATGCCCAAAGTCCAACAAGGACCGAACCTGCACATTGCGACCAGCGCCGAGACGGTCATGGTTATCAACCAGGACGGACACCTCAATACCCATGGCCCAAGCCGGACTGAAATTCGTCAGGAACCAAAGGAAGAAAAAGCGGGATCGCCAACGCCGTCGCCGAAACCATGATTAGCGCGACCGCCGCACCTTCGCCGATCAGCGCGAAAACAACCGCTCCGCCGGATGTTTTGGCCACGCGCGAGCTGGTCAAAATTTACGGTGGCCGCGCCGTCGTGAATGGAATCAACGTTAACGTCAAAGCCGGCGAGATCGTTGGTTTACTCGGGCCGAACGGGGCGGGCAAGACGACCACCTTTTACATGATCGTCGGCCTCGTCCGACCGAACAGCGGGAGCGTTATTTTTCGCGACCAAGACGTGACCACTTTCCCGATGTTCAAGCGGGCGCGATTGGGCATGGGCTACTTGCCGCAGGAGGAATCGATTTTTCGCAAAATGACGGTGGAACAAAACATCCTGGCGATTCTGGAAACCTTGTCCCTGAGCAAACGCGAGCGGCGGCAACGTTGCGATCATCTGCTGCATCAATTTGGCATCGAGAAAATTGCCAAGAACACGGCGCTGACCTTAAGCGGCGGGGAAAAACGCCGGCTCACGATTGCGCGTTCACTCGTGACCAGCCCGAGTTTGCTCATGCTCGACGAACCGTTTAGCGGGGTGGACCCAATCGCGGTCTATGATGTGCAACAGATTGTCGTTAATTTGCGCAAGTCCGGTCTCGCCATTCTCATTACCGACCACAACGTGCGCGAAACCTTATCCATCGTCGATCGCGCCTACTTGATCTACGAAGGCCGGGTCGAAAGCGAAGGCTCCAAGGATTTCCTCATTAACGACCCAATCAGCCGCCAGTTGTATCTTGGCGAAAGATTCCGGATGTAGCACAGCCACTTTCTCCGCCACAGGATGGGCTCACTTCGGCCACGCTGCGGGGCGGCATTTTGCCCTCCGATTACAATGGCACTCAGCGACCTTGCGACTACTGGCTCTAACGAGTCGTAGCCCGCGAACTGTTTCCACGTCATTCACCCGCGTCGTCCTCATCTTCCTCCGTCGGCGCGGTCCATTCGACGCGCTTGACTTCGTTTTCTTTTTTCAGCGCATCGGCCAGGGTTTTATAGATAGACATCGTGAAGCGATCGGGATCTTTGCCGAAGGCGATGCGAAGGAACTTGCCCTGGAAGTAGCTCGCCTCGCTCGGGTCTTTAATCTGGAGAACAAAAAAGCTACCATCGCTGTCTTCCGTAATGTCGTCGTATCGGAGGGGCTTCTCGTCGTTTACCTGGATGCTGTCGCTCGCTATTTGAAGCGTATCTCCGTGCGCATTTTCCCAGTCGCCGTAATAGGGAGTTGCTTCCTCCTCTTCTGCGATAGCGATTATTCTGGCGACGGGCAGCAGCGTGATCGCGATAAGCAACAGCAGCAGGCGTGCATTTGAAAGGCGAGAGGTCATAATAAGGGTTCAGTAGTTCGATGTTCGATGTTGTGTATTTGTATTCGACGGTTGTCCTTGGTCAGTAGTCCGTAGCCTGTGGTCACTTAGTGGCTCTCTCCGTTTTAGCGGTCCAGATTTTCATCACGTCAGCGGAGCCTTGGGAGCGAACTCCATTATCATTCAGGATATTTTCGGTGGCGCTGACTATTTCGCCTCGGGGAAAGACACATGATTCGCCACCGGAACGAGTGTCGAACTCGAAAGTAACAAATTCATCTTTCAAATCTCGCAGGACATCGACCAGATGAGCCAGGTTCTTAATGGATTGATGGTTGACTGTCTTCAACACCTGCCAGCTCGGGTTTCCATATCCCTTCGAGAGCCGGTGAGGGAAGAATGGAGCAGGCACAACAACCAGACGTTCACCGGGAAAAGCCGGCTTGTCGCCAATTCTCGCAATCAACGGACTACCAATATAAGTCAGCATCCCGAGCATTGCGGCATTTTCGCGATTGTGATAGACAACAGCGATCAAGTCGGTGGTTGCTTCGGAAAAGACGATCGGCCCATAAACGAAGTACGACGGATAGCTTCCTTTTAACTCTGGAATGACCAACGGGCGCTGTCGTAATACCGGGAGGTTGATCTTCCATTCTTTTCCGCCCCGAAAAACGGTAAGCGGAACGGTGTCTTTCTCGGCCAGCTTTTGAACCAGGTAAGGGAACCGGACTCGAAGCGTGTCTCCAAGCTTGATCATACCCTCATCGTCGATAGGTACATCACCGACCTTCGTGATTACGTCCCATTCCTTTAACGGATAGGTTGCCGCCGAATCGAACGGGCGGTGAACAACCATCCCTTGCAAAGATTCCGGCAGATGTAAATAAGAGCGCAGGGCTGGGTTCTCCAGAGTCTGCAGATCGTCGTACATGGCCGGCTTACTATCGTAATTGCAGCTGACTAAAAGCCAGGCCGACGATCTCGTCGTTAACGACGGCCGGACCGCCACTATTTCCCGGATTAATTGCCGCATCGATTTGAATGCGTAGCCCCTGCGCCGAAATGCTGTAGCCGGTGAACTCGATCCGCGAGATTATTCCTTTGGTAATGGAGAGGCTGGCCCCGCCAGTTGGATATCCATAGACCATCACCGGTTCCTTGGAGTCCGGCAGCGACTTCTTAAACGGCAATGGCGAATGCGAATCGAAAAATTTCTGGTCTTCCAGTTCGAGAATGGCGAGGTCGATCCCTGGCCCTACTGCCTTCACGACCGCGGGAAGCTTGTCCCCCGCCTGATTCGCCTGGACCTGCACTTCGCTGGCGTATTGCACCACGTGCGCGTTGGTCAAAATGCGTTTGCCGCTGATCACAGTCCCGCTGGCTGTGATTTCATTCGGCTCTTTTTTTGTCCAGGGCTTGCTCGGATCGGGCAGGCGAAGGGTTGCGAAGATTTTTACAACCGAGTTTTCGACCGCTTTTGAGGGAGTTGCCGCCGGTGACAAGACCGGAGAAGGCTTTACTTCCGGTGTCGGAGTAACCGGAGGCGGGCTCGGTTCGGCCGGGGCTGCCAGCGCTGCTGTAAGTACGAGGCAAAAGATTGGCGGAACAGCAGAAGCGAATGTGATGGCGAAGGCCAGCCGCGACCTTCGATCGATCATCATTCGGCAAAGGAACTCGATTCGAGAACGAAAGCGAGCATCGTTTTTTTGGATCGGGGACGGTAGTAGCCGGCATCGGCGATCCCGGAACGTCCTTAGAATTGAGACCGGCATCAGCGATGCTGACTACAGGAGATTGTAGGACGGGCATTCCTGCCTGCCATCAAACATCATCGGGGTCGGCAAGCGGAAGCGCTTGCCCGCAAAGATCCAAAAATGGGACGGCACGGAGGCCGTCCCTTCACTATCTCAATGCGAATAATTTAGCGGCCGGTGTGGAAATTCCCGCCGCGACAAGGTAAACGTTGATCCGTTATGCCCGACCGCCCGACCACACAGACGATCACTTCTGCCAGCGATCAACGCAAAAGCGTGCCCGTTGTAACAGTGGAAAGTTTTTTCAATACTCACGGGGAAAAGTTGGCGCTGCGATTGGAAGGTCCGCGCGTCGGATTTCACCGGAAAATCCGTGAAGCGACCATTAACCGCCCCGGCCTGGCTCTCAGCGGGTTCTTTATGTATTTCGCCGAGAAACGTATGCAGGTTTTGGGCGCGGCCGAGAATACTTACCTCAAAAGCCTTTCGCCCAAATTGCGGGTGAAACGGTTTCGCGCCCTGTGCGAACAAAAAATCCCGTGCGTGGTGATTTCCCGGGGAGCGCATCTCGACGACCCGTTGATGGCGGTGGCGGCGGCTGAAGAGATCGCCGTTTTTCGCACGCCGATGATCGCGATGAAGTTCATCAACGCCGCTACCATCGCGCTGGAAGTCGATTTTTCTCCGACCGTGACCGAATTCGGCAGCATGGTGGATATTCTTGGCGTCGGCGTTCTCATTCGCGGCGTCAGCGGCATCGGCAAAAGTGAGAGCGTGCTTCAATTAATAGAGCGTGGATATAGCCTGGTGGCAGACGACGTCACGCGGATCACTTCGCTGGAGGGGCGAGAACTGATGGCCACGGCGCCGGACTTGACGCGTTATCATATGGAAGTGCGCGGGATCGGGATCATCAATGTCGCCTCGGTCTTCGGCATCGGCGCGATCCGAGTGGAGAAACGACTCGATTTGGTGGTGACGTTGAAAGATTGGAATGAAATGGAGGAAGTAGACCGTACCGGGCTCGATCGCGAATTTTATGAAATTCTGGATATCAAAGTGCCTCACGTCACGATTCCGGTGCGGCCGGGCCGCGATCTGGCGCGCTTGATCGAAGTCGCGGCAATGGACCAAAAATTGAAGAGCCTCGGCAGTAATGCGGCATTGGAATTCAATACAAAGCTGCTCAATTTAATGGAGACGAAAAATCCCGATGGGATTGCTTAATCGAAAAACTGGCGTCGGCGCCTCCGTCCAAAAAGCCGAGAAGGAAATCGCGGTCGTGAACCGGCTCGGTTTGCATGCGCGGCCGGCCGCCCTTTTCGTTAAAGTGGCGAGTCGGTTTCGTGCCGAAGTGTGGGTGAAAAAGGAGGGTGAACAAGTAAATGGCAAGAGCATCATGGGACTGATGATGCTGGCGGCCGGCCAAGGATCGAAGTTGCAAATTCGTTGTGAAGGACCCGATGCTGAGCGCGCGCTCGAAGAAATCGAAGCGCTGATCAACGGACGCTTCAACGAAGAGTAGAATTCACCCTCCCGTCATCGCCGAGCGTGTAGGGATGAGTCTCGCTAAAATTGACAAACCAGCTACCCTCCTGCCAATGACTGACGAGTCGGCCGAAACCCGTTTCCACGGCGTGGGTGTGTCGCCCGGGATTGCTCGCGGCAACATTCAAGTCATGCGTGACGAGTTCGAGGAAATCGAGCGTTACCGGATTGAACCATCGCAGATTCCGGCGGAGATCGCTCGCTTCGAATCGGCCCTGGTTCAGACGCGCATTCAAATCCTCGAAATGCAGCAGAAGATCGCGGAGGCGATCGGCACGAAAGATGCCGGGATTTTCGATGCCCATCTTCTGGTGGTGGAAGATCGGACTTTGATCGACGAGGTCCTGCGCAAGCTCGAATGCGATCAGGTCAATGTTGAAGCGATCTTTCATGACGTCGCGGCGAAGTACGCCGAGACCCTCGGGCAAATCGATGATCCATATTTGCGCGAACGCGCCCTCGACATCCAGGATGTGATGCGGCGTGTCGTTCGCAACTTGCAGGGCAAGGCACCCAAAATAATGCCCCAGCCGGGCGAAGCGCACATTTTGGTCGCTCACAATCTCACCCCCTCAGATGCGGCTTCAATGGATCGCGATCGTGTTCTTGGCATCGCGACCGACCTCGGCAGCCGCACTTCCCATACTGCGATCATGGCGCGCTCGCTCACCATCCCCGCCGCCGTTGGCCTGCATGACGTTACAGAAAAGGTTGAGAGTGGCGCGATGGCACTGCTTGATGGCTATACCGGATTGCTCATCGTCAATCCATTGCCGGAAACGCTCACCTATTATGGCAAGGTCGAAGTCCGGCAATCGGAAGTTTCGAAAGAACTCGCGGTGCTGCGTGACCGGTCGGCCACAACCCGGGATGGCGATCACGTTGTGTTATCGGCAAACATTGAGTTGCCCGACGATGTTACGAGCGTATCGGCTAATGGCGCAGAAGGAATCGGCCTATATCGCACCGAATTTCTTTATCTCGACCGCGATTCCTTGCCGGGCGAGGAGGAGCAATACCAGACGTATCGGCGCGTCGCCGAATCGGTCCGGCCGCATCCGCTTATCATTCGAACATTCGATCTGGGCGGCGACAAAATCGCCGGCGGAATCGATGTGAGCGACGAACTCAATCCTTTTCTGGGTTGGCGCGCCATCCGCTTTTGCCTCGAGCATCTTGAAGTCTTCAAGCCGCAACTGCGCGCCATCCTGCGCGCGAGCGAGCTCGGCAATGTTAAACTGATGTTTCCGATGATTTCCGGAAAAGCGGAATTGAGCCGGGCCCTCGAGGTCCTGGACGAATGCAAAACCGAATTGGCGTCGGCCGGGATCCCGTTCAATGCTGAGATGCAGATCGGCGCCATGATCGAGATTCCGAGCGCTGCGATTTGCTCGGAATCACTCGCACCCCAAGTGGATTTCTTCAGCATCGGCACTAACGATCTCATTCAATACGCCATTGCCGTCGATCGTGTGAACGAGCGCATCGCGCATCTTTACGAACCGTCGCATCCGGCTGTTCTACGTTTGATCAAAATGGTTGCCGATGCGGCTCGCAAACATCAGATCTGGTTTGGAGTTTGTGGAGAAATGGCCGGCGACATCGAGCTGACTCCTCTTCTGCTCGGACTCGGAGTGGACGAATTGAGTGTCAGCCCGGCATTGGTGCCGCGAGTGAAATCGGCTATTCGCAATGTCTCGCGCGAGGAATGTGAAGAATTAGTGGAGGAAGTACTTTTCCTCGATACGCCGGCCGCAATTCTCGAGCGTTCATTGCACCTTGCCCGCGAACGCTACGGCGAGTTGCTGGGTTAGGTTAAAACGTTACAAAGTTAAAAGGGCCGCCGTTTTAACCATTTAACTCTTTAACGAATCACTCCTCTTCCGTCGCCTCCGATTCCGGATCGATTTCCGGCTTCAGCCCTTCCTCTTCCATTTTGCGCAGGACATCGCTCATATCCTCGACCTCGTCCCAGACCTCCTGGCTCACATAAATGGGCGCCTTTTGTTGCGTCGCCATCGCGATGCAATCGCTCGGCCGGGCATCGAGCTCGATGATTTTCTTCTGCTGCAGCTCATTCTCCGCGGCAATGATCATGCGCGCATAATAAGTCGCGTTTTTTAGATCATTGATGATCACTCGCTCGACGTGCGCACCGACCGCCGTCATCAAATGCGCCATCAAATCGTGCGTCAACGGTCGCTCTTTCGACATTTCACGCATGAACATCGTGATCGCGCTGCCGACCGTTTGATCGACGTAAACGATGAAAACTTTGTCGCTATTCCCGATGAAAACCGCGCAACCGCCAGTGGTTGGGAGTACGGCGCGAACATGTACCTCTATGACCGTTTTGTTCACCGCGTTGACGGTACCGATGGAAGGACGAAAAACAAGCTGCTGCAGCCCCGCTGCGCCTCGCGCCGCGACCCAAGAGCGGGAATGATTGTTTCTGGGGAGCGCAGGCAGCTTGCCTGGGATGTTCGGCAGCCTTGCCAAACACAACATCGTCGGCAAGTGCCGACGATTGCAGACTGGCAGACTGCGCTCCCCGGATCCTGAATCGACCTTGCATGTTTGGCCGGATCAATAATTGTCCGCTTTGCAGCCGCTGACGAAATGACGAAAAACGATTGGGACGTGGAGGCGGCAAACGCCACCTACAACGTCGAGGGTTGGGGAACCGGTTACTTTTCCATCAATGCTGATGGCAACGTTGTGGCCAAGCCGCTCCAGGAAAATGGCGGCGCCATTCCCATTCTTGAAGTCGTTAACGAAGCGCGCTTGCGCGGGCTCCCTTTCCCTCTTGTCGTTCGCTTTCAGGATTTACTCCGCCACCGCGTCGAATCCGTTAACCGCGCTTTCGAGAACGCGATCACGGAATTCAACTACCGCGGAAAATACCGCGGCGTTTTCCCGATCAAAGTCAATCAACTGCGCGAAGTGATCGAAGAGATCGTCGACGCTGGCGAGGCTTTTCACTTTGGCTTGGAGGCGGGAAGCAAACCGGAGCTCGTCGCTGCGCTGGCCATGCACAAGGACGCGGAGAGTTTGATCATTTGCAATGGCTACAAGGATCCGGCCTTTATTCGCATCGCTCTTCTAGGGCGCAAACTGGGCAAACAGGTCATCATCGTGGTCGAAAAGCTGGAAGAGCTGGAGCAGACCATTCGGACCTCCAAGGAAGTTGGGGTCGAGCCGCTAATTGGCATTCGTGTCCGCTTGACCAGCAAAGGCGCAGGCAAATGGACTACCAGCGGAGGCGAGAACGCGAAGTTTGGACTCGACACCGTCAATCTCATTACCGCAAGCGAATTGTTGAAGAGCGAAGGGCTGGCGCATTGCCTGAAGCTGGTCCATTTCCACGTTGGCTCACAGGTTCCCGACATTTCGACGATCAAACGCGCGGTGCGCGAAGCGGCACGTTATTACTCCAAGATTGCGAAACTCGGCCATGAGTTGGAATATCTCGATGTTGGGGGTGGTCTCGGAGTAGACTATGATGGCTCGCGTTCTAGTTTCGATAGTTCGACGAACTATTCGCTTCAGGAATACACCAACGACGTTGTCTGGAACATTATGGATGTGTGCGATTCGGAAGTCGTCGCGCATCCAGCAATCGTTAGCGAAGGCGGCCGCGCCATCGTCGCACACCATTCCGTCCTGGTGATGGAGGCATTCAGCTCGATCGAGAAGACCGTCGGGAAAACAAAGATCGGCGCGACGGAAAAGGACCATAAACTGGTGCGCGATATTGTGGAAGTGAAGCAACGCCTCAAACGCGGCAACCGGCTGGAAAGTTTGCACGACATCCAGCAAATCAAGGAAGAGGCTCAGCAAACCTTCGACCTTGGGTTGCTCGACCTCGAATCAAAAGCAAAGATCGATACTGTTTACTGGCAACTCGCCACCCAGATCGTCGGTATGCATCGCGGTCTGCGATTTATCCCCGATGAGATAAAGGAGCTCGAAACTTCGCTGAGCGATCAATACATCTGCAATTTCTCCGTCTTTCAATCGCTTCTCGATCATTGGGCGCTAGGCCAGCTCTTTCCTATCATGCCCATTCACCGCCTGACTGAGGCGCCCGAGCGCAACGGCACCATCGTGGACATTACCTGCGACTCTGATGGCAAGGTTTCCAAGTTCATCGACCTACTGGATGTTCGGGATACCCTGCCTCTTCATCGGATTAACCCCGGCGAAATCTATTATCTCGGCGTTTTCATGGTGGGCGCTTATCAGGACATCATGGGCGACCTGCACAACTTGTTTGGACGCGTCACCGAAGTGCATGTCTTTCTCGACCCGGATGAAGAATCCGGCTGGTACATCGAAGAAGTAATCGAAGGCAGCACCATCGGCGAAGTTCTTGCCATGACGCAGTGGGACAAAGTTGAGCTACTAAGGTTGCTAAAGACACAGGTAGATGCTGCGATTAAGTCCGATCGGTTAAAACCGAGTGACGCGATGAAGCTACTTTCCGATTACGAACGGCTTCTCCAGGAATACACTTACCTCAGTCTCAATGGCAACAAACCTTCGCCCCAGCCGGGCAACTGGCTCCCCTTAAGTTGATTTTCCTGTATGTCCGCGGCCGCTTGTCATTCGAGCCAAGTTGCGCGCCGTGAATTTAAAAATGAATTGCACGAATGAGCACGAATCGGCAAAAATGGTTACTCCGTTACGCCATCACTCCATTACTACTGCTCTGCCCACTCATCGCGCATGCAAAGTTAAACGTCGTTGCCACCCTTCCAGATTTTGGTTCGCTCGCCCGCGAAATTGGTAACGACAAGATCGACCTCGTGGTCCTTGGGAAACCGAGCCATAGTCACGCAATTTCTCGAGTAGACAATTCGAGTTCTGGGGAGCGCACGCGCCTCGCGTGCTGATTTCGGCGCCTCGCCGAAATTCTCTTCTTGTTCAAGCAAAGAAAGTCGTTGGCGAGGCGCCAACGACAGCAGGCGAAGGCGCGTGCAGTCCCCGGAAAAGATAGGTTATTGCGCGGGATCCTTGGAGAGACCGTGACGAAAGAATCCGCATGCCGGAAGACCTAATGCTTATAGTTTGACAAAAACTGTTGCAAAACAGTTGATTGGATCAAGCTAACCGAAAGGAAATATTATGGCCAAAAAATCATCGGGAGATTCAGTCTATAAGGTAGTGGAGCTAGTTGGCACGAGTTCGAAGTCATGGGAGGACGCAGCGAAGAATGCCGTGGAGACCGCTGCTGGAAGCCTGCGCGACTTGCGGGTTGCCGAGATTGTGAAACAGGACATGACGGTCGAGAATGGAAAGGTGGCAGCCTACCGCGCACGAGTGTTGGTCTCGTTTAAATACGGAAACTGAGAGACCTGCGGTTTTCAATCAGGGCTCAAATCCTCGAACGATCGGCCTCGTTCTCCTTCGCGAACGTGCCGATCGCGGCCAGGATTCTTTGATCGACATCGTCCTGCGTTTCGCCCGCAACCTGAAGTCCACGTTTCGTTATCCGCAAAGAATGGTCTCCATTCTCGACCAGATGAAGGAAGTTAGACGCTTTCATTTGCGAGCGGACTTCTGCGAGAAGATCGAGTGGGCAAAGTGGGTCGCGTGTTCCTTGGACAAAAAGAATTGGCGTTTGCAGCTCGCGTAGAACCTTGTCGCGTAATTTTGAGCGATCACCGCCGCCGCAGAGCGGATAACCAAGACAAATCAGACCCGCGACTTTTTCTTCGAGCGCAACATGACAGCCGATGCGGCCGCCCATGCTTTTCCCGATCAGAAATATTTGGCCGGACACTTTTTCGCGGAATTGCGCCAGAGCTTGTCGATGGGCCGCAATCATCTGCGGAAGCGGGTCCGGGCGCCTGCGTCCTTCCCGCATGTAATCGTAATCAAACAGCGCGACCTCTCCGATACTCTGCAAGTATCCTTTCCATTTTTGCATCCAGGGATGAGTCGATGGTGCGCCTGCCCCGGGTGCGAAAAGAAGAAAGGGGCCTGACATTGCTAGATGGGTAATAATACAACGCCCTGGGCGAAAGTGTAACTGCAGCCGGCATCGGTGATGCCGGTAATGTCTCACCGACCGGGATCAACGATCCCGGCTACAATGGAGCAATGCTATGGCATTTTTGATTCGACGCGAAGTTGCTCATTGGTCATCCCGTCATCTCCCTGCTCCTTCCTTCAATGCGTCCACCAGGCGGTCAAGAAAGGGTGTTTGGGCTGCTTTCAATTTGCACCTGGCCAATTCAAGCGAAAAAAAGCAGGCTTGGTCGACTTCTGGAAAACTTTGCACCTTTCCCGAGCGCGGGGGCCACATCATTTCGAAAGTGTTCGAGCAAACCTGGAAATCGTCCGGCAAATTTCCCTCGAAGGCCCAGG
>QHPM01000100.1 GCA_003219095.1 Verrucomicrobiota bacterium | reverse complement strand
GTAATCGTGCAGCGCCTTATCGTAATCTTTCAATTGCATCTCGACGTAGGCGCGCCGCTCAAAAATATTGGGATCATTGGGTTTTGCTTTTAGCGCTTCGGAATAATCGGCAATCGCTTCCGGAAATTTCTTCTGACTCACGTAAACGGTGGCGCGCTGCTGCAAAGCTGAAGCCAGATTTGGAGCGTAGCGCTGCTCCAATTGTGTCGCTCTTTTAAAAGCCGCGATCGCTTTATCCCAATCGTTCGCCTTGGAAGCTTCGATGCCCTCGCGTGTGAGATTGGCCGCTTCCTGGTTGCCTTGCCCGAACACCACCGCCGCCCCGATGGCGAACACCATTATTCCCAAACCTAACAATTTCATGTAACTCATGTTGCTCTCCGTAGAAATAATTGTGGGCAGACAAATGCGACGAATGCGCGCAGCCTGTCAACCGTTCTCTTGCTCATGCTTGTATTCGTTTTCCGCAACCGTGCCGGACTGCGGTTCTCCGGAACTAGTTGCCGCTGCCTCATCCACCCGGGCGATGCGAATGGCGTGCCCGGTCCCCTCGTCGATCTCAACCAACGCCCCTCGCAATCGCACCTCGCCAGTCGCCACTGGGAATTGCGCCGGCAAATTTTTCCTAAACCGCTGCACGATTGGTTCGACGGCGCGACCTATAACAGAATTCACCGGTCCGCACATTCCGGCATCGCAAAGAAAGGCAGTGCCGCCGGGAAAAATCTGTTCGTCTGCCGTCTGCACGTGCGTGTGAGTGCCGAGGACGGCGGAAACCTTGCCATCGAGAAAACGGGCGAGCGCGATTTTTTCGCTCGTCGTTTCGCCATGAACATCCACGAGAATAACCGAAGTTTCGGTCTGCATTTTCGCAATCGCCGCCTCCATCGCGTGAAATGGATTTTCCAGGATCGGGAGCATGAAGGTGCGGCATTGCACGTTGATCACGCCCACTTTTCCTTTCGCCGTTTCCAAGACGATGGAGCCGTGACCCGGCGCGCCTTCCGGATAATTAATCGGTCGGAGCAAGCGCGGCTCGGTGTCGATGAACCCGAAAATCTCCTTCTGGTCCCAGATATGATCGCCGGTGGTAATGACCGAAACGCCCGCGCGCAAGAGATCGATCGTGATCTTCCCGGTAATGCCCCGGCCGCCGGCCGCGTTCTCGCCGTTTACGATGGTGAAATCGACCGCATATTTTTCCTTTAGCTCCGGAAGGCGCGCGATCACCGCGCTTCGGCCCGGCTCGCCAACGATGTCGCCAAGGAAAAGAATCGTTAGCATTCGCCGATCATCGTGATTAATGAACGCGAAGTCCAGATGCTCCGTTGCGTTCTCCTTCTTTTCGCGCTTTTCAATCTGGGCCAGCTGGGAGCGGCGGAGATCAGTCCGCTGGCCGATAAACCGCGCTGGCCGGCACTCGAGCGTTACCAGGAAACGATTACCCGCGATGATTTCACGCGCTTATTACAAGATGTTTATGCTACTCGCGGCTACGACGAACTCATTCAAATCAATGACGATTCAGCGCGGATCGTGCAGGACGCGGCGGCGCAGAAATTCTTCACTTTGCGTTTCGCTAACGAAACGCCACACAGGCTTCCCGCGCAGTATTGGCGGCGCATTGATAAGCTGCGGCGCGCTTCCGCAAAACGCCCGCTAAGCGGATTGAATGTCACGCTTGATCCGGGTCATCTCGGCGGACACTGGGCGAAAATGGAGGAACGTTGGTTTCAAGTGGATGAAAAGCCGCCGGTGGAAGAAGGTGAACTGACCTGGCGGGTGGCGAAGATTCTGGCGCCGAAATTGCGCACACTTGGCGCGGAAGTTTCCTTCGCCCGGCGTCACGATCGTCCTACGACACCGTTGCGTCCCGATGATTTTCGGGAAATCGCCAGGCAGGTGCTGGCGAAAACCGGCGTGAACGAGCCGCGGCCCAATTATGAGGCCGACGATCTGGACAAGGACAAATCGATTCGCTGGCAAAGCGAGTTGCTGTTTTATCGCCAAAGCGAAATTCGATACCGCGCGAAAAAGGTGAACATGAAATTACAGCCTGACCTGGTGCTTTGCCTGCATTTCAATGCCGAAGGTTGGGGCGATCCGAAAAATCCGACGTTGATCGATCGCAATCATTTTCACGTGTTGGTGAACGGTTCTTATCTGCCGGACGAGATTGCGCACGATGATGAGCGCTATGAGATGATCCGGCGTTTGCTCAGTCGCGTTTACGAAGAAGAACTGCCGCTGGCCGATGCGATGGCTGCGACATTTGCACAGGAAACCGGGCTGCCGCCTTACCAATACACTACCGATACAGTGGCGAAGGTCGGAACCAGCGGATACGTTTACACGCGCAATCTTCTGGCCACGCGCGTTTTTCGTTGCCCGGTGATTTATTTCGAGCCGTATGTGATGAACAGCACCGAAGGATTCGCGCGAATTGAGGCGGGCGATTACGACGGCACCCGCGAATTCAATGGGGTGCAACGCAAAAGTATCTTTCGCGAATACGCTCAGGCCGTGACCGATGGTTTGACTGACTATTGCCGGAGTGTGCGAGTGGAGGGAGGCGTGTCACCGAATCCGTAATTTTCGGGGAGCGCAGGCTGCTAGCCGAAACATTCTTGGAAGAAGTTTCG
>QHPM01000099.1 GCA_003219095.1 Verrucomicrobiota bacterium | reverse complement strand
TGCGCAGCGGCATCCACCGAGGCTAGCGCACGAAACTTCCGCACGCTCGCCGTCAGTGTTAGTGCGTTATTGCACTTTAACGTCGAGAGCTTTTGATCTTGCTTTCGTTGTTGTCGGGAGGTGTACCTTCAGTACTCCGTCGCGAAACTCCGCCGTCACTTTCGTGCTATCGGCATCTTCCGGCAGGGTGAAGCTGCGTCGGAAGTTACCAAAGGCGCGCTCGATACGATGGAATTTTCTTTTCTGATCTTCTTTCTCGCTTTTGCGTTCTCCGGAAACACAGAGGATGCCATCTTCGACTGTTACTCTAACGTCATCCTTCTTCATCTCAGGCAGGTCTGCCTTGAGCAAGTACTCGTGATTGTCCTGACTAATATCAACCTCCGGTGACCAATCTGCGACCGTCAGGCTGTGGGTCTCGCCAGTGCCTATTCTGTTCGGAAATCCGCCCAGGAAACGATTGAAGCGGTTTTGCGTCGCTTCTTCCATCTCCCTAAGCTGATTCCATGTTATTAATGTATTCATATATTTACCTTTCTGGATTGACTTAAAGCCATCTCGATCCCTCACGCGCACCGCTTATTGTCAGACTCGACCCTAATCTTGTACTTGAGGTCCGATGGAGGACAGCGCTCTGAATCGCGAGGAACGAAGGGATAGAAGATTAGGAGAAATCTCATTCTTCGATGGCGCCGTTGATCTTTCGCAGGTGATCGCGAAACGTGTGACTGGGATCGGCTGTCCGCTTCTCGAGGTAACGGGCGAAGTCCGGTTCACGCAATTCGCGTCCAGCCTTAATTGCTTCTGCTTGTTGCCGCTCCCGCTCCCAAATGTTCCCGGCGGTCGCAAGTAACTCCTCGATATTTTCCGACCTGACGAAAAGGCAGCCGTCGTCATCTGCGAAAACGACATCACCGGCTTGCACTTCGAAATCGCCGAAGCGCGCGCGCGCCGGAGCGCTGATTCGTCGCGCGGGTCGAGGCGCTGCGGGCCAGAGGGACATGCGCCGTAACTGAAAACGGGAAAGCCGATCTGTCGAAGCTCGGGAGTATCGCGAATTGCGCCCCAGACCACGATCCCAGCCAACCCGGACACTTGCGCTTCCAGCGTGGTCAAATCGCCGCTGCAGCCTTCGTCCATGCGCCCGCCATTATCGATCACCAAAACGTTGCCCGGTTGGCTATATTGCATCGCCCCCAGAAAAACATCTACGCTGCCGAAGTGTTGGGCCGGTCGCGCGTTACCGGCGATTCGAGCGCCAGGAACCACAGGCTTAACACCGGGAGGCGCAGTTCGGAACGCAATCTTCAGGCGCAGTGCAGCGTCGGCCACGAGTGGTGTTGAGAGTTTACCAAAGGCGGCGGAGCGAGATTGTTTTTTCACTCGTCCAGAAAATCACGGGATCGACGAAAAGAAATTAGAAATTAGTTCCTCGCTATTGGAACGCTCCACGCTGGGGCGCTCATTATTATATGCTCCGAGTTTTCGAATCGATTACCCAGATGGTGCGCGATACAGGGGTCGAACCCCCGCCCGCATCGCTACGCGAAGCGTTGCGGGCGCGGAGTGACCCTAACTGGCCAGGCGCCGCTTCAAATAAGCTCGACCAAATCCAGTCTTGAGCTGTTTCTCCCGGCGGCGAGCGTTAACTTCGGAACGACACGCCTCGTAATACTCCAAGACCACCGGCCGTCGATGCGCTGTAACAGGGACGCGCAGCTTCGTGCCAGGCGAAGCGATCACGAAGATTAATCGTCGAGTCGACGTAAAAATCGCCGTCGCTGCATCGTAACACATAAGTGTAATACAAAGGGGCGGCTCAAAAATGCGCGATACAGGGTTCGAACCTGTGACCCCTACCGTGTCAAGGTAGTGCTCTACCACTGAGCTAACCGCGCGGTGTAGCAGACAAGTAAGTGAATGGTGATCGGTAATCAGTCAAGATTGACGATCCGTTTGCGCTCGACCCGAGAAATCGCTTACGCTCGCATGACTCCGTGAGAACTTCGCCTCTCGCCATCGTCCTCTTCGTCGTCGCGGCTTTTCTCGGCGCGTTGGGCCAGTTCTTCTATAAATCCGGCTCAGAAAACACAGACAGCACAGTCGCCAGTTACATTTTCAATGCCCGCCTTCTCGCCGGGGTAGTTTGCTACGTCGCGGTAATGGCGCTTTTCGTGGCGGCGTTCAAACGCGGCGGCGCATTGACGGTGTTGTACCCAATTTACGCGAGCACCTTTGTTTTCGCCGCGATTATCGCCTGGTTCGCGTA
>QHPM01000098.1 GCA_003219095.1 Verrucomicrobiota bacterium | reverse complement strand
GATGTGGCGGCGGTGATTCCGCTCCAGCCGTAAACATAGGTCGCCCGCACCGGCCGCAGATCGGGGAAACTGCCGCGCGGATCGCGAGTTAAAGTCGACGGCCAATTGCTCGCCGCTCTGGCGTCCTGGAAAACCAAGATCCCAAGACTCGTTAGGAGTGCGGCGCACCGCGTCGATCGCACCAGAGGGAATGGGGAAAGACGCGACATCGGAAAAGCAAAACGCACGCCGGCCGACGCGGGCGTGCGTTTGGCGCGGGAAAATGAGCCTACGGTTTTTTCGGGGTCGCAGATGCAACCGGCGAAACCCTGGCGGCGGCAGTCCCGGCCGATGAGGGAGAAGGCATCTCCGTATTGAGGGCGCTGGTGCGGCCGGGCTTGTTCAGTGCTAGGACAACGTCGTTTGTGAAATCGTAACTATCGCGCGAGTACATCACCAGTGGCACGCCATTGAAGCTCATTCCCGATTTGTCGAAGACCAGATCCAGATTCAGGGTTTTGACCTTGTCATTCACGATGTCGGTAATTTCTTTAACGATTCCCTCGCGCATTCGTAACGCCTGTTCCCGCAACTGATTTTCACGTGTCTGCCGAAACTCGTTAATCTCGCGCTCCATATTTTTAATATTGTTAATCTTGTCGTCGCGGTCTTTCGCCAGCTGAGTCTTTTTGTCTGCACTCAAGGCCTGCGATTCGAGCTGCTTGTTGAGATTATTCACTTCTTCGAGCGCCTTCTTGTAAGCATCGGTGCGATCGTCGAATTCCTTTTTCGCGGCATCCTTAGCGTCGTTAATTTTCTTCTCGGCTTCCTTGGTTTTTGTGTATTCCTTGAACGCCCGGTCCATATTGATAGTCCCAATTTTGACGGTGCCCTGGCCAAAGGCAGCCAGCGGCAGCGCCAGCATGGAGGTGAGGGCGAGGGAGAGGAGCTTCTTCATAAGACGATAGGGTTGATTGTTTTGCGTGGCGTTAGACCGCCGTTGGTATTTTCCGTTCAAAATTGATAGCCGACGTTGAAGTTAAACTTCCCACTACCGTGGTTACCGGCCTGTTGAATCGGAATGCCGTAGTCAACACGAAGTGGGCCAATCGGCAAGTCCAGACGTAAACCAAATCCAATGTCGGAAGCGACGTTATCGAAATTGTAGTCCCAGGGATTGGTGTTAACAAAGCCAGTGTCATAAAATATCGCGCCTCGCGCTTTTTCGATAAGGGGAAAGGTGTACTCAATGGTTGCTCGGGCCATACTCTGTCCGCCGAGCGGTTCGCCGGAAGGATCTTTGGGGCCGACGTCGCGAAAGTCAAAGCCGCGAAGATTGTTGGAGCCACCGAGGAAGAGCCGATCGTAAATCTTTACGATCTTGGTTTGGCTACCCCATTTATCGACGCCGGCAACTTCAGCGTTGACCAGTAGAATGGTATCCCACGGCAGATGCCAATACTTGGATGCCTCGACATCGAACCCATAAATTTGCTCGGTCCCGCCGGGGCCCGCCACCCACCAGGTATAAGTAATACGCTCCCCGTTCCGAGTAAGAAACGGATTGTCGCGGCGATCATACACCAGGCTGGCAGTAACAACACTCTTGGTGGAACTGCCCGTCTCGGCCAAAAGCTGCGGACTGGCGGTGACGACAATATTGAAAGCATCAATATTTTCCAGGCGATAGCCGAGCGAGCCATAGAGGTAGGGGAGAAGTCCTTTCCGAACGTCAAGCGAGAATCCGTAATTCCGCTGGTCGTAAAGCGAGCTCAGATAATTCGCCTCGTGATAGAAACTCGTGTAGCTGACCGAGATCGGCCGGTCCATGAACCACGGCTCGGTTAGTGCGATCTCGACGTCTTTTCGCTGCGTCCCACCCTGCAGCCGGATGCGAAACTTTTGTCCGCCTCCGGTCAGACTTGGCCAGTTCGTTATGTCAAAATTTCCCTGCGTTAACTCGATGAATCCGATGAGACTGTCGACGGTACTGAAACCGGCGCCGAAGTTGAGCGCCCCGGTCCGCTTTTCCTCGACTTGAATATCCAGGTTTTTGCGTCCTTCCACGCCGGTATCAACCGGAAAAGTTTCGACCCTGCTAAAATAGCCAAGATTCTCCAGACGCTTTTTGCTTGTCTCCACCCGCACGGTGTTAAAAACATCGCCCGGCGCGATCAATACTTCGCGCCGGATTACTTTGTCCTTGGTGCGAGTATTGCCGGTGATCGTGATGCGTTCCACGTAAGCGCGTTGGCCCTCATCGATTCTGTAGGTGATATCGATCAATCCGCCATGGGCTGGCGAACTGTCCGGAACAATTGTCAGATCAACATAGCCGCCGCTGCCATAGGCGTCGGCCACGGCCTTGGCGTCATCTTTGATCCCCTTTGCCGAATAGATGCCGACGTGGTACTGCGTGCCTTCCTCGACGGCGATGACAATTTGCAATGCGCCGCTGCTTGTTCGCCCTTTGCGAACATCGCGTATTGCGATGTCAACGTAGCCATGATTTTGGTAAAATTCGCGGATCTTCTGGAGATCGTCCTGCAATTGCGTTTCATCCAGTCGGCCCGATTTATCGACGAAAGACAAAATCGTTTTCCCTCTCGTCTTCATCTGCTTGCGCAGCACCCGGTCGGAGAAATGTGCGTTGCCTTCAAAGCGCACCGCGCTGACCGAGCCTTTTATTCCTTCATTGACGGTGTAGACCGCGCGGGAAGTACCGCGAGTGGCATCAATCGGGTCGACGTGAAACGTCACGTCGATATCGTTGAAACCGTGCGCCTGATACGTTTCCAGGATCTTTTGTCGGCCTTTCTCCAAATCTTCTTCTCGCAGCGGGGTGTTTAATTTCAGACCGATATTCTTGCGCAGCTTTTTCGGACTGATCCGCGTCGCGCCATCAATTTGAATTTCATTCAGCATTGTGCGCGTCTGCAGCGCCACGATCACTTTTACTCCATCGCCTTCGGGTTGACCGTAAATGCGGACGTTCTGAAACTGCCCGGTATTATAAAGGCCGCGAATGTCGTCCTCGGCCACAGTATCCGAGTAGGGCAATCCAACCTTTGTCCGCATCTGAGCCAGGACTCGGGCGCGGCTGATCGTGGCCGGCCCGGAGTATTGGACATCGATCGATCGAACAATCGGCGCACCTTGGTGGGCGGCGTCGGGCGGCGATTGTGCCCGCGCGATAAATGCGATTGCGGCCCCGAGAAACGCGGCAAAAGAAGTCCGTCCCAAACGGCGGCGTATCGAATTATAAAACATTTCGGGACATCGTCGGGCCGCGGTGGGGGACTGCGGGTATTTACTTCAACAGGGAGCTGATTATCGTCAAGCCGCAATTCGTTGCAAGCATCACAACGCGCGATCTAATGGAGCAATTCATACCAATTGTTGCGCCGGCGCGGTTCGTAACCGGCGTCGCGAATAAGCGATTCGATCTGTTTTGCATCCAGGCGAAATGTCGTCCCCGCGCTGCTGACCACGTTTTCTTCCATCATCACGCTCCCAAAATCGTTGGCTCCAAATTTGAGTGCCACTTGCCCGATCCCCGGTCCCTGCGTCACCCACGAGCTCTGAATGTTTTCGATGTTGTCCAAAAAAATTCGCGCCAGCGCCTGCATCCGTAAATATTCCGCCACGCTCGTTTTCCGTTTCACTTTCAAGACCGTGTTCTCCGGCTGAAACGTCCAGCAAATGAAAGCGGTAAACCCGGCGCTGGCGTCCTGTTGATCACGAATGCGTTCTAAATGTTCGATCCGTTCCACAATCGTTTCGACGTGACCAAACATCATTGTCGCGCTCGATTTCAAACCCAGCTCGTGTGCGACCTGCATCACTTCGAGCCATTCATCGCTCTTGATTTTTAACGGCGAAATTTTCTGCCGCACCCGGTCGACCAGAATTTCACCGCCACCGCCTGGGATCGAGCCGAGGCCGGCTTCTTTGAATCTTGCGATTACTTCACGCAGCGGCATTCCGAAAACTTCCGCGAAATGCTGGAACTCTGGGGGACTAAATCCGTGAATGTTAATGTGCGGATATTTTTCGCGGATGTGCCGCAGTAAATTGATGTACCATTCGAAGCCAAGCTTGGGATGATGTCCGCCTTGCATTAGGATTTGAACCCCGCCCACGGCGGAAAGTTCGTCCAGCTTCTGATCGAGCTGCTCCAATGAAATGACGTAATGATCGTCATCTTTTTCGGTGCGATAAAACGCGCAGAACTTGCAATACACGTTGCAGACGTTGGTGTAATTGATGTTGCGATCGACGATGTAAGTCACGATTTCATTTCCGTCGCCGTTGTAGGACGAACGCTTCGCCTGGCGCCGCCGTTGATCGGCCAGGGCGCCCAACTCCTCCAGCGGCCACTCATATAATAAGAGCGCCTCTTCCCGCGTGATCCGTTCGCCCGCGAGAATTTTTTCGGTCAGCCCGTCGTTGTTGATCGCAACCATCGCGCGGACTCTACACCAGCGATTTCATTTCCGCGCAAGCTTTCGCTGCGTGTCGGTGAGGCTGTAGAGGCGCCCGTGTCGGGCGCAATTCATTTTCGTTTTTTGCGCCCGACACGGGCGCCCCTACACCGCCTTAGCGCTGAACTTGTTGTCCCGTCTTCGACAAAGCGGTAAGCAATTCTATTTTGCCGCATGCGAGCGATGGTGCTGGATGCGCCCAACGAGCCGCTGCAATTGCGCGATGTTCCCGGACCGAAGCAGCCGGAAGCCGGACAATTACTGGTGCGTGTTTCTGCCTGCGCCGTTTGCCGGACCGATCTGCACATTGTCGACGGTGAATTGCGGGAACCAAAATTGCCGCTAATTCCCGGTCACGAAATTGTCGGCCACGTCGAGAAGATTGGCCGCACGGTCAAAAAATTTCGCGAAGGCGATCGCGTCGGCATTCCGTGGCTCGGCTGGACCTGCGGCGAATGCAAGTTCTGCCGTTCCGGCCGCGAAAATCTTTGCGATCGCGCCCGATTCACCGGCTACAATATCGACGGCGGCTACGCCGAATTTGCCGCGGCCGATGCCCGTTTTT
>QHPM01000097.1 GCA_003219095.1 Verrucomicrobiota bacterium | reverse complement strand
AAGGCGAAACGAAGAAGGCGGTGGATTCGATCGAAAATCTGGACCGTGCCTTTCCTGGAAGCCCGGTTATAAAATATACTTTGGCTCGGATGTACGCGCAGACGAATAACCTAAGCCAGGCCATAGCGACGGCTGACCAGGTGGTGAACCTCAGTCCTCGCTTTGCCGACGCCATTTTACTCCGGGCGGAGTTACACCTAAAAAATGGCGACGCGCAATCAGTTGTCGATTCTCTCTCGGCCGTAGTGAAACAGTCTCCCGGTCTTGTGCCGGCAGAACTGATGCTCGCCGAAGCATATCGCGCGCTTGGCCGACTGGAGGACGCCATCGGTGTTGTCCGGGAGGAGATCGGGAGGTCGCCACAGAACGCTGCTTGTTACTTCATGCTCGGCGTCATTTTGCAGCAGCAAAACAAAATCAATGAAGCGCGCGAAGCTTTTGAGAAAGCAGCGCAACTGGCGCCGGATAACCCATCTTCTTTCGAGCACCTCGTCGACCTCGATATTGCGGGCAAGAGCTATCCGGCGGGTCATCGGCGAGTAGATGAATTCCTTCAGAAGCGGCCAAATTCCGCTGCTGCATACTACATGCGAGGGAAACTCTACGTGGCCGAGAAAAAGTTTGATCTGGCGCAAACGGCTTTGCTTAAAGCCATCGATTTGGATTCGAACCTGAGCGCCGCCTACGATCTTCTGCTGCCCACCTACCTGCACGCGAATAACGTGCCGGAAGCGCTCAAACAGATGAACGCGGTTTTGGCGAAAAAGCCGAATGATTTACGAGCCTTGCTCATGACTGGCATGATCTACAGCCAGATGAAGGAATTCGATAAAGCCCGGGACGCCTATGAAAAGATTGTAGCGGCAAGTCCAGACTTCGTCCCGGCTTTGAACAATCTGGCATATATCTATGCCGAGAAATTGAACGACCTTAAGCGTGCAAGTGAACTGGCGCAAAAAGCTCGCTCAATCGCACCAACCAACCCATCCGTTTTGGATACGCTGGGATGGATTACCTTTAAACAAGGCGGTTATCAACAGGCTGCCGATCTGCTTAGTCAAAGCGCGACCAAAAGTCCCGATAATCCGGAGATTCAATTTCATCTTGGGATGGCAGACTACATGATGGGCCGGACTGACGCGGCGCGCGCTGCGCTCGAAAAGGCAATCGCATCGGCTACCGATTTTGACGGGAAAGAAGAGGCGCGCCGCCGGCTGGCTTCATTAGGCAAGGAGAGCAGCGCCGGACAGAATCTGTCAGCCGCTGAGCTTGAAGCATCTCTCAAACAACAACCAAATGATCCGATCGGGTTAGCGCAGCTGGGGGAAGCCTATGAGCGACAAGGGGCAGTGGCCAAGGCTGCTGACGCCTACGAACGGGCCCTGAAAGCTAATCCCAAGCTGCTGACCGCGGTGATGAAACTTGCGCAACTGAACGCAGGACCGTTGAAGAACCCAGACAAAGCGCTCCAGTACGCGAAGAAAGCCCGCGAGCTGGCGCCAGCCGATCCTCATGCGGCAGCGACTGTCGGCAGCATCGCATTCCAACTGGGTAATTACAGCTGGGCCTATAGTCTCTTACAAGAAAGCGGTCGTCAGCTTCCAAATGATCCCGCCGTTCTACATGATCTTGCGTGGGCGTCCTACAGCTTGGGTAAGGTCGCGGAGGCGAGGCAGACAATGCAGAGGGCAGTGAGTAGTGGATCCAGTTCGCCACAGAGTGCAGACGCTAAAACGTTTCTATCAATGACAGCATTAAGCGCGGCCGGAAACGACCCATCGGCGTCGGAGGCTGAAATTAATTCGGCCCTTGCCGCCGACCCGAACTATGTTCCGGCATTGGCTGCACGGGCCGCCATCCAAGCCAAGCGCGGAGATTCTCCGGGAGCAGAAGCAACTTACAGGCAGGTCCTACAGCGTTTTCCCGATTTTGCCGCGGCGCAACGCGATCTGGCTGCAATATTGGTCAACGACCCGACAAAGCGTGACGCAGCATACGACCTTGCTACAAAAGCGCGGCGGACGATTCCGGGTGACCCGTCGATTTCGATCGTACTTGGGCGTGTTTCCTACGAGCGAAAAGACTTCAGTCGCGCGATTCAGCTATTCCAGGAAAGCGCTCGCGAGAAGCCTCTCGACGCCAAATCCCTGTACTACCTAGGCATGGCGCATGCGCAAGCCAAGCACAAAGCGGAAGCGAAAGAAACGCTCAATCAGGCGTTGCAGGCCGGGCTGGGGGACGCGGAAGCGAGCGAGGCGAAACGGGCACTCGCGGATATTGGCGGCAGCTGAGGGCTGGCAACGAATTGTCTCGGAGGATGGCGGGGTGCGAGTGCCGGCAGGCGAAGTCCACACCCACCTCGGGTTTTCTAGCGGCTTGGAACTGATTTGCGGCGCCAAAAAAAAGACCTTGTAAGTTCGCTTGCCAGTGGTTCGTCCCTCGGATACTTAATGCCTATGAATGGATGGAGTTG
>QHPM01000157.1 GCA_003219095.1 Verrucomicrobiota bacterium | reverse complement strand
GAGAAAAGGGGAGCAGCATAACCGCCGTCGAGGATGTGAATCTTGAAATTGCCGATCGCGAGTTCGTTGTCCTGGTTGGCCCCTCCGGTTGTGGCAAATCGACTACTCTTCGCATGATCGCCGGGCTGGAAGAAATTTCGCGCGGCGATATCTACATCGGTGACCGGCGGGTCAATGACGTCGCGCCGAAGGACCGCGATATCGCGATGGTATTCCAGAATTACGCTCTTTATCCGCACATGAGCGTCTTCGACAATATGGCCTTTGGCTTGAAGCTGCGGAAGTACGGCAAAGCCGAAATCAAAAAGCGGGTAACTGACGCCGCGAGCATTCTCGGGATTGAAGGATTGCTGGATCGCAAGCCGAAAGCGCTGTCCGGCGGGCAGCGACAGCGCGTTGCGGTGGGACGCGCGATTGTGCGACAGCCGAAAGTTTTTTTGTTCGATGAGCCGTTGTCGAATCTGGACGCGAAGATGCGGGTCCAAATGCGCACCGAAATCACCAAGCTGCACCAGCGTTTGCAGGCGACGATGGTTTACGTCACCCATGATCAGATCGAAGCGATGACAATGGGCGACCGGATCGTGGTAATGAACGACGGCAAGATGCAACAGGTCGATACGCCGCTGAAACTTTATAATGAGCCGGACAATCTTTTCGTGGCCGGTTTTCTTGGCAGCCCGCCGATGAATTTCATCAATGGCGAATTAAAACAGGAACGCGACGCCATCGTCTTCAAGGAAATGCAGGGCGGAACAATCGAAGTCCGATTCGCCGATCGACCGCAGACCCGTGAATTTCTCGGCAAACCAATGCTGCTCGGGATTCGGCCCGAAGACATCGAACTGGCACAGTTTCCGAAAACGGGAAACGCGGCCGCGAGTTTTCCGGCGATCGTCGACATCGTCGAACCTATGGGAGCGGAGACGAATTTGTACTTGCAGACCGGCGCGCACACTATCGCTTGCCGGAGCCAGCGCGCGCTCGACCATCGCGAGAGCGGGCATCGTTTGCAGTTCGAGCTTAACGTGAATAAAACGCATTTGTTCGATCCTGCGACTACAAGTCGTATCGTCTAAGTGGTTTACAGTGGCGCATTTTTACGCGAATTTAGTTGCATAAACGGACTTTTTATCATTAATCTAGTAATCGCCCCACGGCCATGAATCAAAGACTGCTGGCAGAGATCGGCCGGACGCAACGGCTCGAAATAGTCAACGCGCTCAAACGCAGCCGCGGGTTATCGGTCAACGAATTGGTCAATCGCATGCGGATGAGTTACATGGGCATCAAACAGCATTGTCTCACCCTGCAACGCGACGGTTATCTCGATACCTGGCGCCGTCCGCAAAAAATGGGGCGCCCGGAAATGGTTTATCGGTTGACCCGGCGCGCGCATGATCTTTTTCAGGCGGACAGTAATCGTTTCACCTTGGAGTTGCTCGATTCGATCCAAAGCATTTACGGGCCGAACGCCCCGGAAAAATTGCTCTACAATTTGTTTGAAAGAAAATGCGCGAGCCTGAAAGAGAAGGTCAAAGGTGCGACCGTGGCAGAGCGGGCTAAATCACTGGCGAGAATTCGGGATACCGAAGGATACATGTCGCAATTTGTCCCCGACGATGGCGGCCCACAGATTCTGGAATGCCACACGCCGCTCCAGAACGTGCTCGATAAATATCCCATTATTGGCCGGCTCGAGCAGGAGATGTTCGAGCAGCTTCTTGGCACCCGAGTGCGACGGCAGGAAACGCGCAATTCCGGACTCTACGAGTGCGCGTTTTACTTCGACGCTTAGAGCGTCGCTCGTCGCGACCCAGCCGACTTGCCTTTCATTGAAATTCGTTTGATGGAACGCCCATGCTTCGGGCATTTCCGAGCGCGGTCATTGAAAATCTACAGCCGCTGATTGATGGCGGTCGTTATCCGATCAAACGCGTAACCGGTGAAGATCTGGTAGTCGAAGCTGATATTTTCAAGGAAGGGCACGATGTTGTCGCGGCTGCGCTGAAATGGCGAATGGTGGGCGAGACCCGCTGGCACGAGACGCCGATGAAATTAATCGATAACGATCGCTGGCGTGGGGCCTGCACTCTTTATGAAAATGCGATTTACGAATATAGCGTGGAAGCTTGGATTGACGCCTTTACCGGCTGGCAGCACGAATTTTCCACCAAGTTCAAAGCCGGTGTCACTCCCTTGCGTAGCGAAGCGCTCGAAGGCGCGGCGCTGATCGAGGAGGCAGCGGGACGCGCGCACGACCCGCACGATGCAAAACGACTCTGCGAAATTGCAGAGGCAGTGCGAACAAAGGTGCCAGCAGAGGTCGACCAGCTGGTGCATTCTGGCGAGATCGAGGTTTTGATGGCGACCTATCCTGATCGCGCCGGCGCCACACAATGGGCCCCGCCACCACGCGTGGTTGTCGACCGTCTGGAAGCGCGGACGGCAGCTTGGTACGAATTCTTTCCGCGGTCCGCGGAGGGGAGCGGCGAGCGCGGTTCCAAGCTGCGCGATTGTTTGCCCCGGGTCGAGTATGCCAAGGCAATGGGATTTAACGTCATTTATTTCCCGCCGATCCATCCCATTGGTAGCACTAACCGCAAAGGACGAAACAATTCTGTTCTCTCTCAACCTGATGATCCCGGCGTGCCTTATGCCATCGGTAATCGTCATCTGGGTTTGCCCAACGGTGGCGGGCACAAGGACATTGATCCCGCGCTCGGGGCGCTGGAGGATTTTGCCTGGTTAGAAGAGGAAGTTCGAAAACGCGGGCTGGAAATTGCGCTCGATTTCGCAATCAACTGCTCCCCCGATCACCCCTACGTGGTGGAACATCCGGAATGGTTTTACGCGCGACCCGATGGCACGATCAAGTTCGCCGAAAATCCGCCGAAGAAATACGAGGACATTTATCCGCTGAATTTCCGCTGCCAGAACTGGCCCGAGCTGTGGGCGGAAATGAAGAGCATCATTTTGTTCTGGGTCGAACGCGGCGTCCGCATTTTTCGCGTGGACAATCCACACACCAAGCCCGTGCCATTCTGGGAGTATTTAATTTCAGGGGTCCGCGAGGAATTTCCCGACACGATTTTTTTGTCGGAAGCGTTTACTCGGCCAACGATGATGAAGGTGCTGGCCAAGGCCGGCTTTACTCAGAGCTATACCTATTTCACCTGGCGCAATTACAAACAGGAACTGATCGATTACTTCTCCGAACTTACCCAGACGGAAATGCGCGAGTATTTCCGGGGTAATCTTTGGCCGAATACGCCCGACATCTTGCCGCCATTTTTGCAAAATGGCGGTCGCCCCGCTTTTATGATTCGCGTAGTGTTAGCTGCCACTCTGTCGAGCGCCTACGGAATTTACAGCGGGTTCGAGCTCTGTGAAAACGCTGCTTTGCCCGGGCGCGAAGAATACCTCGATTCGGAAAAGTATCAGTTCAAGGAGCGCGACTGGGACGCGCCTGGTAATATCAAAGAGTTTATCGCTCGCTTGAACACCATCCGGCGACAGAATCGGGCGCTGCAATTCTATGATAATCTGCGCTTTTACAACGCGGATAACGGCGCCATTCTGTTTTATGGCAAAACGACACCAGCAAGAGAGGACATCGTTTTCGTGGTCGTAAATCTTGATCCTTTTCGCCGGCAAAACTCAATGATCGATGTGCCAATCGAATTGTTCGCTCAAAACGAGGGCGAACCATACCAAGTGCACGATTTGCTCGACGATTCCCGTTATACCTGGTATGGGCGGCGCAATTACGTCGAGCTCGATCCATTAACTCGCCCTGCCCATATCTTCCGCCTGCGCCGTTTTGACGGAGCTTTGGTTGCGCGGTAGCGCCCGTCGCTTATCGTAGCGGCTGTCTGGGCATGAAAAAATTTCTGCTGTTTCTGGCGCCAGCCAGCGCCTCGTCACTTCTAGCACAAACTCCTGCACCGCTCGCTCCCGAGCTGCCGCGGACAACCACGACCATGTTACACGCGATGTCCCAGGCCGGTCCGGTCATGGTAGTGCTCCTGATCTTGTCGATCATTTCGGTCATGCTGGTCATCGTTTATTTCCTCAGCATTCGGCGAGGTGCGATTGTTTCGCATGGATTTATGGCCACCGCCGATGCGCTGCTGCGGAAGCGCGACTATCTCGGCCTGCTCGCTGTTTCCAATCGCCACGGCGAAGCCATCGCTCGCGTCGTCCAACAAGTTCTCGATTTCACCACTAAAAATCCGAATGCCGATTTCGAGCAAATCCGTGAAATTGCCCAAACGGAAGGAACTCGGGTCGCTTCTAATTTGAATAATCGCGTTACTTACCTCGCCGATATTGGGATGATTGCGCCACTTCTGGGTCTGCTTGGGACTGTGATCGGAATTATTCGCTCCTTCGCTGCGCTCGGAGCGGATGTTGGCAGTCAGCGTTACATGCAGCTTTCGCACGGCATCAGTGAAGCGCTTTTTAATACCGCAGCCGGATTGGCTATTGGTATCCCGGCGATGATTTTTTACGCCTTCTTCCGCGGGCGCTCGCAACGTTTGATTTCAGAATTGGAATCGGCGGTTACCCATATCCTCGCCCTTCTCTCCTTGCAATTTGCTCGTCGCTCCGAGCGCACGCCGGCGCTGCTCGAGTCGGAGTTTTAATTGCTCTCGGATCAATGAATTTGCGTAGCCGTGCCCCGTTGCAGCACCCGGGCATTCAGCTCGCCCCATTGGTCGATGTCTTGATGCTGCTGCTGATTTTCTTTTTGCTGACTTGGAGTGCCGCGCGCAACGAAAACGAGCTCGATGTCAAAGTCCCGAAAGCGTCGGCCGCAAAGGAGAAACTGGCGCCGCCGGGCGATGTGGTCGTGAATGTGAAGACCGATGGGAGCGTGATCGTCAATCGGCGGACGATGACGGGCTCGGAGTTAGGCGATCTGTTGCAGAACCTGGTGAAATTGTATCCGGAACAGGCAGTGGTAATTCGCGGTGATGAAGGTGGCGCTTATAAGAACGTAGTCAACGTGTTGAACATTTGCAGCGAAGCAGGAATTACCAACGTCGCATTTGCGACCGCAAAATGAAGTCATTCCGGCGCAATGCCGGTTTCTTTTTGGCAGGACTGTTGTGGGTGAGCGAGGTCACGCTGGCGCAGGAAGTTCGTCGCGCCATGCCTTTAAACGAACCACCGGTTCCGCGTGCTCTGCCGCTCGATGAAGCAACCCCGCCGCCCGAAGAAAAAGCATCAACGCCGGAGCAACCGAATGACAAACGTCAGCTCGAGTACGCCAACGCGCTTTTCGCCCGCAAGATGTACGACTTGGCAATCCCGGAGTACGAGAAGTATTTGAGTGATTACGGCGGCGGCTCCGGCCGCGCGAATGCCTATTTTGGATTAGGCGAAAGCTATCGCTTACTCGGGAAGAATGGTTCCGCGCGGACCAACTTCCAAAAGCTGCTCGATGACTTCGGGGACAGCGAATTTGCCGGTCCAGCAGCTTACGCCCTCGCTGTCCTTGCTTTCTCGCAAAAGGATTTCACTGCCGCACAACCGCTCTTCCACAAAGCCGCTGCAAAATCCAAGGACGCCTCGGTTGCGTTATCGGCCAAATATTTCGAAGCGCGCTGCCTGGAAAGTAGCAAACGAGCGGATGACGCTCTCGTCCTGTACCTTCAGGTAGCCGAGGCGAAGAGTCAGTATCGCGAAGATGCGCGCACTACCGCTGGCGCGATGTTGCTCGCGCGCGGCCGCCGCACCGATGCTCTCAAGCAATACGAAGCGCTCGCCAGCGAAGCAGAAAAGCCGGCGGCGAAAGCCGAGTCGGCTGTGCGCGCAGGTTTGATTGCGCTCGACCTGGCCGTCGCCGATCGCGCCAAGATCGACAGCGCGATGGCGGAAAAAGCGCGTGTTCTCCTGCAAAAAGGACGCGCCGTTTCCGATTCCGGGCGCTGGAAGGGGATCGCGCAAGCGGGTCTGCTTCGTCTCGAATATCAAACCGGACAATTCAGCCAGGTTATTTCCGATTATAAAAAAGCGGCCGAGCAATTACCGGAGGAAGCAAAACCGGAAGCGATGCTTCTTGTCGGCAACGCGCAACGACAACTTGGCCACACTCAGGAAGCGGAACGAATTTATCGCGAGATCATCGAAAAATTTCCCAGTCGGGAAGAAGCAAAGGACGCGCGCTATCAACGTTTGATCAATATTTACAATTCTAACCCAAACGCCGTCATTTCGGAAGTCGATGAATTTCTCAAAACCAATCCCGCGAACGAGCGGGCGGATCAGGCGAAATTGTTAAAAGCGGAAGCGTTCTATAAGCAGCAGCGCTTTGCTGAAGCCGCGCCGGTCTACGAGGACCTTCGTGCCTCAGAGTTGACGCCGAAGTTGCGAGCGGAGGCGGCCTATAAACTCGGCTGGTGCCAGATCCAGCTCAAAGATGTGGCGCGGAGCATCGAGGCTTTGAGTTATTTTCTCAAAACGTTTCCCGACTACCCGCAGGCCCCGGTTGTTCTTAGCCAGCGCGCACTCGCCTTTCAACAAAGCCAGAATGCCGACGCCGCCATCACTGATCTAAATTTTCTCATCAAGAGTTACCCGACGGCAAAAGAACGCGAGGCCGCGATTCAGCAAAAGGCATTGCTGCTGGGCGAGTTAAATCGTGAACCGGAAATGGCGCAAACATTTCAGCAACTACTCAAGGAATATCCGAAAAGTAGTGCCATATCGTAGGCGAACTACTACATCGGGAAGGCTGCATTCGATGCCAAGGACTACAAACGCGCGATCGCTTCTCTCGACGCGGCGCGCCGGTTAAATCGAGAGCAGTATTACAATCTTGCCACCCTCCGGATTATTTTAGCTGATTACTATATGCGCGACCGCAAAGCGACAACGACGGAAGTAGATGGCTT
>QHPM01000096.1 GCA_003219095.1 Verrucomicrobiota bacterium | reverse complement strand
ATAACGTAAGGCACAGGGGAAGCGTCCTATAAGGCGGAATGCTACAAATTAGCTTGCTGCAGCTCTAAAAGTTTGGCGGCATCGTTGGACAAGGCCTATCAGCAGATGCCCAGAAATTCGATTTGGCGACTCGAACGATTGCGCTTCATCTCTGCTACTGTTGCTGGGTTATGTGCTTTACTTGCCTGCTCGGTTTCCGCACAGAATCCGTCGCCCACACCGGAAATTCCGACCGGGGCCGAAGCAAAACGCGTCATCGTTACCGGCTCAAATATTCCAACGGCCGAAGAAGCAGGGCCGAACCCTGTGGATACCTATCGCCCAGAAGACATCAAGAAATTAGGTGCGCGCAACGCAACCGACCTGCTGAACAGGCTGCCGCAGGAGATGGGCTCGACCATTAACCAAAATGCTAATGGCGTTGGTGGGGGGGATGGCAGCGTCATACCGAATGTGCGTGGTTTGCTGCCCAAAGAAACTCTGGTTCTCATCGATGGAAAACGCGCTGCAATAATTGGGAGCGGCGGCGGGGTCGGCGCAGGTGCCTCGCCCGGCGTCGCGGGGGTCGACATCAATCTCATTCCTTTCCCAATGATTGATCATATCGACATCTTGAAGGATGGCGCCTCCGCCATTTACGGCAGCGATGCGGTGGCCGGTGTGTTCAACATCTTCTTGAAACACAAATTCCGTGATGTGGAGATTGGAAGCAGTATTGGCAATACCAACCTGGGTTCCTCCAATGACGCACGCGAGCTCGAGACGTGGATGATTGCCGGCACGGGAAATGACAAGACCGATATTGTGATCATTGCCGATGCCTACGATCGGGCCGCCATCTATGGTCGTGACCGCAACATTACCAGTAACGCGAACCAACTTGCGTGGGGCGGACTTGATAATCGCAGTGGGGATTTTCCCGGCGTCATCGGCCCGTTTAACGACGAGATTCCACACGGCTTTCGATTGATCCCGACGTTGTTTTTTAGTGGAAACTCTCCGCCGCCCCATTCAGCCACGAACGTCTCAACTTCGCCTTACTATACCAACAAAGTCCCTTACCCGGATGGGAAGTTCACGGCTTATAACACCGCGGCTGTGACCGCATCGATTCCAGCGGCGGATCGGCAAAGTATCTATGGCTCTCTTACGCGCGATACTTATGAGAATTACTTAACGGTGTTTGCCGACTTGAAATATACCCGCTCATTTTTTGACAGAGCCGGGGCGGCTACTGGGTTTTCCCCGGATCCATTCAAGAAACCGAACGGTGCTGCCTTTAGTCCTGACGGCATCAGTGTGCCAATCGCAAATCCGTTTAATCCCTTCACGCTCGCGGATGCGACTTTGCCCGATGGCACGCCTGTCACCACCGGAGTTCATTTCCGCGGCATCAAAGACACCGGCGGCGCTACCTCCAAGACCACGTTCCACGACCTGCTGTTCGATGCCGGACTGCGCGGTCAGATGGGAGAGTTCGGCGATCACTTCAAGAATTGGAATTGGGAATTGGGTTTCCGTTATTCCCGGAACGAGGAGGAAACCGTCACTGGTGGCGCGGTAAGCGCGAGTGGCTTACGCGAAGCGCTGTTGGATACGGACCCGGCCATCGCGTTTAATCCCTTCCTTGGATACCTAGGTAGAAACACTGAGCCGGCAATCAGCCGCGTCTACGTTACTCTGCATGCCATCGGCCAGTTTGAGTTGCAATCAACCTATTTCCATCTCGATGGCGATCTATTCAATCTTCCCGCCGGGCCGGTCTCCTTCGCCGTTGGGCTCGAGTATCGAGGGGAGAGGTGGAGAAACGATCCTGACCCGGAGAACACCAGTTTTGACGCGATCGGTACCTTTAATTCCCAAGCCTCAAAGGTAAACCGGGACGTATGGGGAACCTATCAGGAGGTGCGTATTCCGGTGACCAGCCCGGCGTGGAAGTTGCCAGGAGCATACAGTCTCGAGTTCGACATCGCCGAGCGCGAAGAATGGTACAGCCAGAATACATCGGCGACTACTGATTTCCCTCAGGAACACTCCCAGTTTGATGCGCAGAAGCCGAAATTTTCGGTTCGCTGGCTGCCGCTCGAGCCCATGTGGATTGGCACTCTCACTTTACGTGCTTCTTACAGCGAAGCGTTTCATGCGCCGACATTACCGGACCTTACGCCGGCCGGAACGGAGATTTTCGCCCCCATCGGCGGTCTCGGCGCTCACGATCCAACGGGGCAAACACCCGACAGCACCACAATCCGGCTACTCTTGCCTGGGAACCCGCTCCTGAAGCCGGAGGTTGCCTACGAATGGTCTTATGGAGCGGTTTACAGTCCGAAATGGATCAGAGGTCTTACCCTTAGCGCTGATTTCTGGCATATTGACCTTCGATCAATTGCCGCGATTCCAGATGGGCAATTCATCCTCGATCATGAAAAAAGCTTTCCGCAGTATGTAGTTCGTGATCCAACCACTGGCGTAATCACGACCCTCTTCAATCCTAACTTAAACCTCACCGGCGCCGTGGTGGAAGGTCTCGATTACGAAGCGATCTATATTTTGGATTCTTCGAGCTTTGGT
>QHPM01000156.1 GCA_003219095.1 Verrucomicrobiota bacterium | reverse complement strand
CGCTTCTCCGTTTGCAGGTGACGAACGACTCCTTGAGTTGTGAAAAAGACACCCTTTAAGTTCACGTTCATGACGGCGTCGTAATCGGCTTCAGTGACTTGCCAGTAGTCGTTGCGTTTTTCGATGCCGGCGTTGTTCACTAAAATGTCGATCCGACCAAAGGTTGCCAGAGTTTGCTCGACCAAATGGTTGATTTCACTAACGAGAGATAGGTCGGCTTTGACGACGACGCCCCTGGCGCCGGTTGCTTCCACTTGGCGAAGAGTTTCCTCCGCGCCTTCGGCATGAGTGTGGTAATCGATTGCGATGTTGACACCATCTTGCGCGAGGCGTGCGGCGATCGCCTGACCGATGCCCTGGCTACTGCCGGTGATGATGGCGACGGTATTCATAAGCTCCAAGCTTGCGGCGGCGACAATTGAGATGGAAGAAAGAAAAGCAGAAATCAGCCTTTTCCAACACTTCAGGCACTTCAATCACCGCCAACCTGACCACGCGCGACCTCGCGGATGTTGGAGAGGCGTGCGAAGTCAGAGATCAGAGATCAGAGGACAGTCGGAAAGCAGTTTGCCGAAATTGCAGCGTACTCAAAAGGGGGAGAACTGGGTCGAGTCTTAAATTCTCTAACGTTCAGTAACCCAATTCCGCTTTCCTTTGGGCGGCGGTCGGCAAGGGATCCTTTTTCGCCTCGATGGCACCCTGGCCCGACTCGTTCACCCGTCTGGCCTCAGTCGCATTGAATTCGATGTCCGCTTGAAACTCCGGCGGAAGGTCTCCCTCGGCGTAGATGGCGTGCACGGGACATTCATCCACGCAAGCCATGCAATCGATGCACTCCTCGGGGTGAATAACCAGCTGACCTTCCAACTCATAAAAGCACGCCACCGGGCAGACCAACACGCAGTCGGTGAACTTGCACCCCAGACATTTATTGGTAACGACGTGCGCCATAAATTATTTCTCTTTCCGATTGATCGTGCCCACGAGAGTAAGTTCGACGAGGGGCGTGGGTTTGCCAATGCATTTTGGGGAAGAATTGCGGTCGAGTCTAATTTTTTTAACTTTTCAACGAGGTGGAACCTCGAGATTATCTGTTATGTATTAACGGTTAATCGTTAGCGGAATAGTTATTCAGCCGACAAGTGACAACCGATCCTGGTCTGAAAGTGCATGACGGGTTATCTGAAGGCCGGCTGGAGCTGGTCGCGCAACGAAAATAGTATGCGATCCACGCTTCCTTTCCGGTTACTTCTGACGGCTTGCGCGTTCGGTTTAGCTTTGCCGCAAGCACCGGCTCAGCCACAGAGCGAAATTCCACTGCATTCGGTGCGAGGGCCCGACGTGACGCTGCATTACGTCTCGGTCGGGCGCGGTCAACCGGTCGTGATGGTGCATGGCGGGCTGGAGGATTATCGCGCCTGGATGGATCAACTCGCACCACTTGCATCGCACTACCGTGCGATCGCCTACAGTCGGCGTTACAATTTCCCGAATCGCAACGAAACTCGAGCCGCGCCATCCTATTCGGCCCAGGTAGACGCCGATGACCTGGCAATGTTGATCGAAAAACTTCACCTCGGACCTGTGCATCTGGTCGGCCATTCCTACGGCGGACTGGGCGCGCTCCTGTTTGCCACCGAGCATCCTGAGCTGGTGCGAAGTCTGACTCTCTCGGAGCCGCCGGTGTTTCCGTGGGTGAAGAAGCAATCCGGTGGCGCTGCGCTCGTGCAAGATTTTTTTCGGCGCTGCTGGGTACCAATCAGGCGAGCGTTTGCTCGACGTAAGCGGGAGGAGGTTCTGGCAATAGCGTCGACATACTTCACCGGCAACCCTGTCATGCCGCCAGCGGCTCGCGACGCTCTCAAACCGAACCTGAAGGAGTGGGAAGTCTTGACCGTCTCAGATATCCCTTTCCCGGTGCCGTCGATGAAATTGATCAAAGAGTTCCACGCTCCGCTGTTGCTTCTCACCGGCGATCACACTTTGCCGGTGCTGGAAAGGTGCGTTGCTGCGTTGACTGAGCGGTTTCCAGAAAGCGAGCGCGTAGTGATTCCGAATGCGAGTCATGATATGTGGAGCGAAACGCCCCAGAAATGTGGCGTCGCGTTGCGAAAATTCCTGCGTGAAAAACGCGGGGCGTTTTAGTTATCGGTTCTCGGTTATGGAGAAGCTTTAAGTCTCAAGTTTTAAGCGCTGCAGTGGCCGAATGGCTGATGGGGTAATTTGTTACGCCGGAGCTGCGCGCCATTAGTTTATCCGAAAACGCCAAGCGGGGTGGCATGCTGGAAGCTGCAAAGGAGGAGTACCTTGTTGACCGCGGACGCTAGAACACGACTGTTGTGCGGGAAGCGCAGCTTATGCCTCCTCCTCGACGTTTCTCCCGAATAACAGTCTTCATCGGACTGACGCTCGTCTATTTTCTAGCCGGGAAACTGGGACTGAGACTTGCATTCTTGCATGCGAGCGCGTCACCAGTGTGGCCGCCGGCCGGGATAGCACTGGGTGCGTTGCTGGTGCTCGGATACCGAACGTGGCCAGCCATTTTTCTCGGTGCCTTTCTCGTCAACGCGACGACGGCGGGTAACTTCGGGACTTCAGTGGCCATCGCCGCCGGGAACACACTGGAGGCACTTTGTGGAGCATGGCTGGTCAATCGCTTTGCCAGTGGAACCCGGGTCTTTGAACGTTCACAGGACGTTTTCAAATTCGCGTTCGCCGCACTCGCTAGCACCTTAATAAGTCCCAGCATCGGGGTGACCAGCCTGGCGCTGGTTGGTTTCGCAGATTGGGCCAGGTACGGCCCAGTATGGACCACGTGGTGGCTGGGAGATGCGACGGGCGATCTTATTTTTGCGCCGGTAGTGATTCTCTGGGCGATGAAACCGCGGTGGCGTTGGCACGGGAAGAAAGATCTGGAGATAGGATTGCTTTTCGTTTTGCTGTTGGCACTGGGTGAAGCAGTCTTCGGAGGTTGGTTTCCCATTAGCGCCAACAATTATCCAATCGCCTTTATCTGCGGTCCGGTCCTCATCTGGGTGGCATTTCGCATGTCACAGCGGGAAACCGCCACCGGCATATTTATTCTCTCGGCGATCGCGATCTGGGGCACTCTGCACAACTTCGGGCCGTTTGTGCTGAAGACTGAGAATCAGTCGCTGCTCATTTTGCAAGGTTCGACTGCAGTGTTGACGGTGACTGCGATGGCGCTGGCGGCAGGAATGGCCGAGCGACGGCGCGCACAGGCAGATCTGGAAAGGCAAAAGGCGCTAGTGGAAGCTGCGAACCAGACAAAGAATAATTTTCTGGCGATGCTTTCGCATGAACTGCGAACGCCACTGACGCCTGTATTGCTTGGCGTGGAAACCCTGCAAAAACACTGGCCGCAAAGCGCAGAGGTTGACTCCGCTTTGGAAATTATCCGGCGGAACATCAACGTGGAAAGCCGACTCATCGATGATTTACTCGATTTAACAAGAATTAGTAAGGGTAAACTCGACCTGAGATTGAGGAGTCTTGATGTTCACGAGGAAATCTTAAACGTGGTCGAGACTTGCCGAAGTGAATCGGCAGCAAAAAAAATCCGAGTGCAGTTGAGCTTGCACGCAAGTGATCATCATGTTGCGGCGGACGAAGCGAGGTTTCAGCAGATCATCTGGAATCTACTGAAGAATGCGATCAAGTTCAGCCTGGAAGAAGGAGAGGTCACCATCTCTTCGGCGAACGAATCCTCGGGTCAGCTAACAATTTGCGTGCGGGACCACGGCATTGGAATAGAGCCGCAAACAATCGAAACGATTTTCGATCCGTTTGAGCAAGGCGAGCGTTCTTTCAAGCGACGCTTTGGCGGTCTCGGCCTGGGCCTCGCGATTTCCAAGTCGCTGGCAGAAGCCCATGGAGCATCGCTTATCGGGAAAAGCGAAGGCTTGAACCGAGGAGCGACCTTTTTCTTAACGATGAAAACGGTGGCGCCTGATTCAAGCGCCGCCAGTTTGCCGCGCCTGGAGAAAAGATCTCCACTCGGGACAGTGAGGATTTTATTGGTTGACGATCACGTGGACACTTGTGCGGTGATGGAAAAGCTACTGCTTGCGCGTGGGCACACTGTGACGGTGGCACACGACATGAAGTCCGCGCTTGAGAAAGCCCATATCGCGCCCTTTGATTTGCTCATTAGCGACGTTGGACTTCCCGATGGAAGCGGCATGGAACTGATGGCCAAATTAAGTGCAAACTCGCGGCTTTTAGGGATTGCGATGAGCGGATTCGGAACTAATGCGGATATCCAAAAAAGTTTGGAAGCGGGTTTCTCACAACATCTCGTCAAGCCGGTGACGATGGAAGGACTCGATGCTGCAGTTGAAGCGGTAGCGAATGGCAGAATCGAGCACGAAATCAGAAGCGGCCCGTAGAAGGGTAAGCACCGTTGGGGAGGGAAGAAGATTGAGTGAGAGGTGAGACGGTCTATCGGTTATGGAGTAGTTTTAAAGGATGTAGCTTTCAGGGTGGTCCGTCGTCCGTGGTCTTCCCCCCGGCCATCACCAGTCAGTGGTCAAAGAAGCTGAGTTCTCAGCTCTAATAGCTCACTCGCCAAATGCTCCCGTTGCCGTCTTCACTGAAGAGAAGGCTGCCGTCTTTGGCGACAGTGATTCCGACCGGCCGACCCCAGACTTTGCCATCGGGCGCAACAAAACCAGTGACGAAATCTTCATATTCGCCCCGCGCTTTGCTGGTGGAGTGATCGAACGGGAGACGGACGATTTTGTAACCGGTGCGTTTCTTGCGGTTCCATGAACCGTGGAACGCAGCGAAAATGTCGCCTTTGTATTGGGCGGGAAATTGGTCACCGGTGTAAAAACATAAATTGAGCGTGGCCGAATGCGCCTGCACAAGCACATCGGGAACGATGACCTGATCGGCGAGCTCAGAATGTTTGCCTTGGTGACGCGGATCGACGTGGTTGCCGATGTAAAACCAGGGCCAGCCATAGAAACCGCCGGGGCGGACACTACTGATGTAGTCGGGAGGCAGATCCTCACCGAGTTCGTCCCGCTCGTTTGTGCTCATCCAGAGTTCGTTGCTGCCGGGCCGAAATGCAATTCCAACGGCGTTTCTAATTCCCCACGCATAAACTTTTTGGCCGCTGCCGTCGGGATTGAATTCGAATATGCGCGCGCGGTCTGCTTCGGCGGCGTTATCCGAAACATTCGAACGCGATCCAATTGAGACATACATCTTCTTGCCGTCGGGTGAAAAGACGATATCGCGCGTCCAATGCCCGCCGCTGCGGAGATGCGCAGCGCCGCCAGAAAGATGCGCACCTAATTTCTCGGCCGGTCCGCGGGCTTTGAGATCGCCATTGCGATAAGGAAAACGGATTATGCCATCGGTATTGGCCACGTACAAGAACTGCGGCTCGTTCCCGGGTGGAAAAAACGCGATTCCGAACGGTCTGTTTAGATCGCTTTCCGCAAATATTTCAGTGACGTCCGGCTTACCGCCGCCTTTTGCGTCGCGCAGCACTTTGATTTGATTGCCGCGACTCTCGGTGATGAAAATGTCTCCGTTTGGCGCGGCAAGGAGAAAGCGCGGATCGCGAAATCCGCTGGCATAAAGGTCGATCTTAAAACCGGACGGCACGTGAAGCTGGGCGTTCTCCGGACGCGCGACGACTCGGGGCGAGTTGATTGATAGAATGTTTGAACTCGGCGCGGGCAAGTCTTGGACAGTGATTTTGCGCCGAACACTGGGCGCATCAGTCGTCCAATCGCCCATGGCCGCTTTTCCGGTGAGAACGCTATCAGGTTCAGCGGTGGCCGCGGTCAGGGTGAGATGGACCCAGATTGCGCAAATGATCGAGTGAATGGCGCAGCGCTTTTCCATTCATATTCCAATCGGTTCCAAGTGAGAGATTGCGTGGACGAGGCGCAGCCTCGATTTATCACGCGGCAAAGCTCGCGGGTTATCGGTGAACGGTATCAGGCTGAAACGCGGAAAAGCTGAGGAAGCGGACGCGAACGAGACGGAGTTCGCTCCTCCGGCGCGAGGGCGCGCCGGCTCCAGACATCAGCACCCACCCATTGGACTCGCGCTCAGAGTAACCCGCCGATCCAGCTCAATCGCTTCACAAACTGGCCGTTCCATGATCGTGCCGATAGGCGCGCAACGCATAGCGCGTTCGAGGTCCCATTATCCCGTCGACGGGACCACGATAGTAACCGGCCCGAGCGAGTTGTTGCTGCAGACGGGCAACGTTCGATCGACGGACGGTGCTTGATCGAGTACCATTGTAACCATAGCGGTAGCCGGGGTAATAACTGCCGCCGTAGGAGTTATTACCGTAGTAACCAGCGCCGCCCCCGTAGTAGCCGGCGCCATAGCCATAGTAACCCGACCCGTATCCGTAGTAGCCGGAGCCGTATCCGTAAGGATCATAGCCATAGCTGTAAGGGTAATATCCATAGCCATACGGATAGCCGAGGAACGGATAGCCAAAGCTGCCTATGAAAACGAAATCATTAAAGTGATCATGGTGGTGATGCCAATCGCCGCCGTGCCATGAGCTGGTTCCGTTGCGAACGAAACCGCCTCGAGCTGGCGCGAAACTTCCGTGGTGTGTCCCGGCCGTGGCCATCGACGTTGCCAGCATCACAACAATAAAGCAGACGAGGAATGATTTGGTATTCATAGAGCTTGCAGAGGGTTCACAAAATTAGACACCGTAAACTCCCCAAAGTTGTGAGATTTGAGGGCACGGCTGTCGAGATAATTCGTTAAAGCGGTGAGCTTCGCCGTTATCCGTGATTGGTGA
>QHPM01000155.1 GCA_003219095.1 Verrucomicrobiota bacterium | reverse complement strand
CCGGCGGAGTAACTCTTGCCGTATTGGAAATGGTGCCGGTCGCACTCGGATTTACCTTCCCTTTCGCCGTGTACGTGATCTTGCTGCCCGACGGCATCAGGACTGTGTCGTTGATATTGCCTGACCCGCTCGGGCTAAAGCCAAAAGCACCGCCCAGTTGAGTAGCCGTGTAGCTAACGTTCGTGAAGATCGTCGGAAAGGCGTCTGTGATCGATGCGCCACCAACGGCTCCGGGTCCTACATTGATGACATTGATCGAATAGGTGTCTTGCGTGCCCGCGACGATTGCTGTTTTCCAATCGTTTACAGTTACTTTGAGATCGGCCGAAATCGGACTCGGCGTCGGTGTCGATGTCGGGCACGGTGTCGGCGCCGGTATCATGAGCATGTCGGCACGCCGTGGAGTAATTCCGCCTGCTTCGCCCGCATAGGTACCACTGCCGACTATAAAGTTCTGCAAGCCAGCATCCTCGAAGTCTACCTGGTATATCTCCATACCACGTATTTTTAGATCAAGCGCGACATGCAGAGTTGCATTGAAGTCGTCAGGTGAGCTGGCGGGGTTTAAAGTTTCGCCATGCGTTGGGTTGGTCGTCCAGTGCAGGAAGAGTTCGTTGGCGGGAAGATAGTTCGACGTAGTCGTACTGCTCTGAAGCGGAGCAACCGAGTAGGCAAACTGGCAATGGTAGGTGTTCGCCGCATAGTCGCTGACCTCCTTCATCGAGGTAGCCGGATCTTCAGCCGCATTCAATGGGTTGAACGGCTGAACCGGCAATCCCATCACAGTGGTGTTAGGGAAGGCGCTCATGAAGAAGTCTATGATCTGCTTCGCCGATGATTTCCAAATATTCACCTGCGCCTGCGTCGAGCCGAGAGCCGCCGTGTCCTGCGTTCCTGGCGCGATGTTCCACTCGTCGTGGTTGCCGATACCGGTTATTATGATGTAGGACACGGCGGCGTTGCTGTCGTAGCGCGCACCAAAGTCGGTGATGAACTTCTGCCACCGAGCCATGAACACAGGATCGCCAGGAACAGGAATCGTCCGGCCGATAGCTCCAGGTGTGTCCTGCATAACATAAGACTGCGCGTTGTAAGGAGCCGCATAGAGCCATGCGGGGCAATCTTTACCAGCATTAATAGATATTCCGCACTTCTTGTTATTCGCAGCAGCCAATGCAACCGCATCATCTAGGTACTGCCACGTGTAGGTATCTGGAATTGTTTCTATGGCCGACCACCTTACCTTCCAACGCACGCCGTCGCAGTTTGCGTTGCTTATAGCGGTTCCTGCTGAGGTGACTGCTTGGTGGGTTGCTGACAACCAACCACTTGAGAAGATATACATGCCTTTCGGTGCTTCCTTGTTCGTCGTAGCGTGGGCTGATGCTGCCATCAGACAGAACAGGAGAATCAATTTCGGCAGCGTCTTCATCGTTTAACTTGTGCGATTGTTCAGGGTCGATTGGCAAGCGTTTTGTAAAAACTCCAGAGTTTTGTGAACAAAATCGGGGCGAACACAAGGCGAATTATCACGGGCCGAAGATGTGGATAAGCCGACAATTTCGCCGGTTATCCCGCGTATCGGCCAGCAAATCCGACTTTCCCTCACTTTTGCGAATTAGTCGCGGACCTGCGAGGCTTCATTTCCTGGTATGCGACGAGGCTATAAGGGTTGGTGACCACGGTGGTACAGGTTTGCCGAGCGCAACTTGATCGCTCACTTTCTGGATAGTTGCAGCGCGGCCTCGGCGTCGCCGTGCACGACGACGGCGAAGTGCGCCAAAGAAAATTAGCTTGACATACCCTTCCGACCCAAGCGCAATCTCATTCCATCGCTCAAATCTCTACCGCAGATTGCAGCCACGTGATCGCCTTGCCGGGGCTCTGGGGCCAGAAGAACGTGGCGGCAAAAACTCAAGCGCAGGGTCGGACAACCGTGCGTCTTCTTTCCTTACCGACGCAGCGGCTTACTCGAAACTATAGATTCATACAGCCTATCCGGGCCGCAGTCGCGACCGTTAGCTTTGTTCTTGCATCTCTGGCTATCGCACAAACCGCAGACCCTACACTTTACCTCGCACATCTGCGTGCACAAGATGGCATTACATCTTCTGGCTCCGGCACGGCCGCATTGCAGCTTTCCGCAGATGAAGCTTCAGCGGTAATTTCTTTTTCTTATTCCAATCTCACTAGTGGAGTCACGGGGACGCATGTCCATGGCCCCGCTGACCCGGGTCAGAGCGGCGGAATTCTCTTCGACATCGACACTGCGATCGTCCAGCCGGATGGAACATATCTTTGGACCTTCGCGCCAACGGGGGACAATAGCGTAGCGGACATTGTCAACGCGATCAAAGCCGGGCGAACCTACCTTAATATCCACACGGCGACCTTTCCCAGCGGAGAGATTAGCGGATGGTTTAATTTGTCGACCGGCGCGCAAAACCCTCCCGCGCCGACACCACCTCCCGCGCTTGCCTCTGGAACTCCCGCACCGCAGGACGCGGTCCGTTTTCTTTCCCAGGTTACTTTTGGTCCCACCAGTGACCTCATTGCGAAAGTAGAGAATGAAGGCTTTGACGCTTTTCTCTCGGAACAGTTTGCCGCGCCTCCCTCTTCCCACATCGCCTTTGTCGACGCGACCGGAGTGAATCCACCAACGCTCCAGCAGACGACCGATGCTTGGTGGACTTATGCTATCTCAGCTCCCGATCAACTGCGGCAGCGAGTTGCTTTTGCCTTAAGTGAATTACTCGTTGTTTCAAAGAATGGTGATCAGAAGCTGGGGAGCAAAGCTGGCGCCCTCCCCACTTACATGGATGTGCTGGTTAACGACGCATTCGGGAATTTCCGTCAGCTTTTGCAGGATATCACCTTGAATCCGGCGATGGGTCGTTACCTCGATATGCTCGGAAATGACAAGGCGAATCCGAAGAAACGACTCAACCCTAACGAGAATTTTGCGCGGGAGCTACTGCAACTGTTTTCAATCGGCGTGTATCAACTCAACTTGGACGGGAGCTTAAAACTCGATTCATCTGGGCTCCCGGTTCCCACGTATAATCAGGATGCGATTCTGGGATTGGCGGCGGTCTTCACCGGTTGGACGTTTGCCCAGTCAAACACCTCCATTTGGTTGAACCCGCCGCAGAACTGGCGAGTACCGATGATGAACATAGCCAGTCACCACTCTACGGGGGCAAAGCAGATTTTGGACGGCGTGGTGATTCCTGATGGTCAAAGCCCGGAGCAGGATCTCCAAACGGCACTCGACACAATATTTAATCATCCGAACGTCGGTCCTTTTATTTGCAGGCAACTCATTCAACGGCTGGTCACAAGCAATCCCAGTCCGGGCCATATCTACCGAGTAGCTTCAGTCTTCAACGATAACGGTCAGGGTGTTCGTGGCGATTTACGGGCGGTCGTTCAGGCGATCCTTATGGATTATGACGCGCGCGGTCCCGCCTTAGCAACGCAGGGCGCCGGCCATCAGCGGGAGCCGGTTATTCGCCTCACCAATCTTCTCAGGGCTTTCAGTGCTTCGTCATTGAACGGCACATTCTCCATCCGCAATCCGGTTGCGCCTACCGATACCTCGCTCGCCCAAGAACCGATGGGTTCGCCCACGGTATTCAATTTCTTTTCGCCAGACTACCAGGCGCCCGGGCCGGTTGCCCAAGCCGGCTTATATAGCCCGGAATTTCAACTCACCACAGAAGTTGTCGTTGCAACCGTCGCTAACTATCTGAACAAGTCGATTTATACCTTCCTCGGACCCAATACAAACAAGATTGCGTTAAATTTATCCGTCGAGCTAAGCCTCGCTAATAATCCGACGGACCTGGTCGACCATTTAAACTACCTGCTTATGGCCGGAAATATGTCTCCGGCCATGCGTACAACCTTGATTAATGCGGTTACGAGCATTCCAGCCACCAATCTGGCAGGACGGACAGAGCGCGTTCGCACCGCAATCTACCTCGTTGTTAACTCTCCCGAATTCGTAATCGACAAATAATATGTATTCTCCCACTCGACGTACTTTCATTCGACAGGCTGCTTGCGCTGCCCTCGGGGCTTCCGGCTTGGTCGGCACTATCTTGGACCTGCGCAAGCTAAGTGCCGCAACCTATCCGGTGGCGGGCGATTACAAGGCACTCGTTTGTGTGTTTCTTTATGGTGGTAACGATAGCAATAATGTCATCATCCCACACGACGCGGCCGGATATGCCGCCTATGCCGCTGCCCGCAGCGTTCTGGCCATTCCGCAATCCTCGCTCCTTCCAATTATCCTGCCGGTAGACGATGGTCGCGATTTCGGATTTCATCCCAAATTACCGGAACTGCAATCCCTCTTTAATCAGGGAAAACTTGCTATGGTCGCCAATGTCGGCACGCTCGTAGCCCCGATTACGAAATCGGAATACCTTTCCGGAGGTGCTGCCGTGCCGCCTGAACTGTTTTCTCACTCGGATCAATCAGTTCAGTGGCAGACGTCCGCGCCCAATGAAGTAAGGATCGGGTGAGGCGGCCGCACCGCGGATTTACTTAGCTCGATGAATGGTAATACAAACGTGTCATTAACTATTTCGGTTGCCGGCACAAATGTATTTGAAGTCGGAAATGCAGTCATTCCATTTCAAGTCTCTCCCACGGGTGGTTTTGCCCTGGCTGGCTTTAATGGAACGGCCAACGCCAATGTTCGCCTGCAAGCGTTTAAAGAATTGCTCGCACAACCGCATCAGAATCTCCTCGAAAAAGCCTATGCTGACACGGTCACGCGTTCCATTGCAGACAACGAAATTCTACGCGCTGTTCCTTCTATTAACACAACATTTCCAAATACTGATCTTGGTCGCCAGTTAAAGATGGTTGCGCGGTTTATTGGCGGCCGGGCCAACCTGGGCATGCAGCGGCAGATTTTCTTTTGCGCCGTGTCCGGCTACGATACCCATGCAGCTCAGCTTACGGCGCAAACCAGTTTGCTTGGGGAATTGAGCCAGGCGCTTTCCGCTTTTTATTCAGCGACTTCGGAGTTGGGTGTCGACCAGCAGGTTACTACTTTTACCGCGTCAGATTTCGGTCGCACTTTTCGCTCGAATGGCTTCGGGTCCGATCATGGTTGGGGAAATCATCAATTTGTCCTTGGCGGTGCGGTTCGGGGTGGCACCTTGTATGGAACGTTTCCAACGCTGGCAGTTGACGGCCCGGATGACACAGGACAAGGACGTTGGATCCCGACTACCTCGGTCGAAGAATTTTCCGCGACCATGGCCTCCTGGTTTGGTGTTGCCGACTCCGATCTACCGACTGTTTTCCCGAGTATAGGTCGTTTTGCCAATCCAAATCTGGGGTTCTTGAGCTAACCCTCGAAGCGAGCTATCCGACGTTTTGCAACACCGCCACGTGCGTTGAGATAGTTGTTGTGCGTACTTGCACGGTAAAAAGCAGGTTGCGGCGGACCCGGGCGTGGCCGAAGGCGGCAAGAATCACGACCTGAAAACACTAAAATAAGCTGCGGCGCCGATGAGGGCGATTACCGCCAGGAATCGAAAAGCGATTTCTACCGACTTCACTACGTGATTTAGTAGAATCGCTGATAGTTTCATCTAAATGTTGACGAACTACTCGCAGCTGTCCGAGAAGAATACACTTTCTCGGCGCAATTTTATCTTTTCAGAGCATTCCTCGGCAAGCCTCGAAGCGCACATCGAAAACGCGAGCTACCGTAGCGCGTAAACTTCCACTAACGCCACACCTGTCGTGCCGTTCACTCCTCGTACGATCGCGGTATAGTTCGCGGGAGCAAGCGTCCGAATAAGGGCCGACTCAAGATCATTGAGCGGAGCGTATCCGCTCGCCTGAATATCCGATTGCTGGGTGTCCTTCCAATTGTTGTTAGAAGCGATCAGCGTACCGTTGGTATCACGCAGCTCCAACGTGGGATCCGCCAGGGCGTTAGTAACACCGAATTGCGAAAGAGTGGGGCCAAGCGCGCGCACGATTACCTCTTCGCTGTTCGACTGTACGATCAACCCCGCAATCATCACGTTCGAGTCCGTTTGCACCAGGCCTCGGGTAGAGATGTTAGCCAGGTGAGAACTTGCGGTAGGATCGATATCGTAGAGTTCCAGCAACGCTACTCCGGTAGTGTTATTGATCCCACGGACAATCGCCGTGTAAGAGCCAGGGTCGAGACCGGTCAGGATGGTTGATTCAAGACTATTAGGAGGCCGCAAATTCGCCGGGATCGATTGAGCGTTCGACGCTTGCGCCCAATCGTCGTTAGAGGTAATTAGACCGCCGGCAGAATTGTGTAATTCAAGCGCGGGGTTTTGCAGTACACCGTTCACGCCAAACTGTGTTAGAGTTGGACCAAGAGCGCGCAGAACGAGCTGCTTAAGCCCATTCCCGCCGATGATAAAGCCGCCAATGAGGACATCTTCGTTCGTGCCAACACCCAGGCGAGTCGAGATGTTGCCGAGCAAGCCAGGTGGCGGAATGAAATTGTAGCCGATAACATCCAGAGCAACACCTTCTGGCGAGGAGGCGGTGACATCCGCGCTTTGACCGGTACAACCGAAGGCATTCTGGACACGCGGATTTATTTGCGGGCACGGGTTACTCAGCCAATCCCCGAAGTCGAGACCCGCAGTCTGATTCAGATTTACGATGACAGTCGTACCACCGTTAATGGAAAAATAACGCGGGTTACTGGAGCTAACGTTTCTCGTACCGGGCGCTCGCCAGCTGAATAAATCCTCCGGACGAAGGTTATTCGTGGGCGGGGTCGCATTCAGATGCGATCCAAGGCCGAGGATCTCATCGATTTCGTGCTCAATAGCAGTCAATGCATCGTAATGGCCGGCACTGACAGGCCGGGTGAACTGCAAAGGTTGAGCGGAATTGAGCGTAACGATGCCGTCGTAAGGTCCTCCCGCGCCCACGCTGCCGTTCGCAAACATTCCGGGAGGCGTGTTCAGTCCGACTGCTCGACCATCCGCGCTCGACGGAACTATATAGGTCGATAAAGGAGCAAAGGGGAGGCTGGCGTTGGCGGTGGCATCATTTTGTGACACTGCGTTGGCCTTGAGGCTGGTGATAAATGTATTCCAGG
>QHPM01000154.1 GCA_003219095.1 Verrucomicrobiota bacterium | reverse complement strand
CGTGCATGCGTTTCGACGTGCGCGAATGTTTGACGCATGCCGCGTTGTCCATGGGCGACTACTGAACCAAACATCACCTACCACGATCGGGAATGGGGTGTGCCGGTGCATGAAGACCGGAAGCTCTTTGAGTTTCTGATTCTGGAAGGTGCGCAGGCGGGTTTGAGCTGGACTACCATTCTAAAGAAACGGGAAAATTATCGGAAAGCGCTCGATGGATTTCGCGCGGAGAAGATCGCGCGCTACGGCGTGCGCGAGGTGAAACGCTTGCTGGCCGACATCGGCATCGTGCGGAACCAACTGAAAATCGCTGCCACCATCCAGAACGCTAAGATGTTTTTGGCAGTGCAGAAAGAATTCGGCAGTTTCGATGTTTATCTCTGGAATTTTGTCGGCGGCCGGCCCAGGCAGAATCGCTGGCAACGCATGGCTCAGGTGCCGGCGCGCGCAGCCGAATCCGATGCGATGAGTCGCGATCTGTTGCAACGCGGATTCAAGTTCGTCGGCTCGACCATCTGCTACGCGTTAATGCAAGCAACCGGGATGGTTAACGATCATCTTGTGACTTGTCCGCGACACGCGGAAGTGAAACGGGCGCAGCGGCGAGAGTGACGAGCAAGGAGATGGGTCGCGTCGGGATAGAAGGGTGAATGGTGATTCGTAAATTAAAAGTTCGTTTTGCCAAGCCGCCGAGCAAAAAACCTGCATCGCGGCCGACACGGCCGCCTCTACACCGCCGAAAAGCGGCGGACGCAAAAAGCGATGGGCAATCCAACCAGAAGCGGATGGCCAATCGGGCCGGTAATGTAAGTAGCGAGGTTGAACTGAGGATGACCGATAGCTGAAAGCGGGATTACCACGAAGTACATAAACAGAAATACCAGTTCGCCGTAGATAAGACCGCAGAGAATCGGGCGTTCGATGAGCAAACGAAGTTTTCTGCTGGCGAGGTAGTAAACTGTCGCGGCGCCGAAGGCGACGGTAAAATGACAGAGAAGGCCGACGGCAGCGGGGCTCCATCCCATTTCACGCGAGTGAGATCCAAAGATGCCGCTGGCAATTCGCTGCAAAATCCGGAAGGGCGTGGATCCCATCAGACTGAACCCAACAAAGGCTTGAGTAATATCGAACATGCCGGCCAGCAATCCGCCCCAGAAAATCGCCCGAAAGGGACCTTTGGAGAATGCCTTCATCTTTGCGTTCTCATCATGGGTGGTAGGGTATCTCCCGACAAGGTTGAAAGCGTGATAGTTCGGACAAGACTGTCATTGCATTATATGTCAGCTCTTAGTTCTTATAACGAGCAGTAGGACATCTGCCGACAAGCTCGAAACAAGGTCGTCATTACATGGGTGGAAGGAGGTAAATAAACCTTCGATTAAATGACTCAGGCTGCGGTTGCGCCCGGCACAGCGGTAGATGAGCTTTATCCCATCAAGCTTCCTCCGAAGCGCTCGACCTAATGCCTGATCTAGACACCACGCTGCATTTAAAGATGGTACGGCCCAAGAAGAAAAGGAGGCTGCTGCCGCGGATTTTCGCCGCGATCAGGAGAGAACTCACGTCGCCCAATGTCTACGGTCTGCAATGGGGAGACCCGGACGTCGTTAGGCCTTTGCGCTTCATTCGCGATCGATATGTCCTGCCTTATGTAAAGTCGGAACACATGGCGGTTGAAATCGGCCCGGGGGGCGGCCGTTGGACGAGGTATCTACTCGCTTTCAAGAAGTTATATGTTGTCGATTATCATGCAGAGCTTCTGGCGGAGCTGAAGAAAAATTTTCGCGACTCGCGGATGGAATTCATCAAGAATAACGGGACTGATTTTCCTGGTATTGCGGAGCGCTCCATCGATTACCTTTTTTCCTTCGGCGTTTTTGTGCATTTAGACGCGCCAATTATTGAAACCTATCTTGCGAATATGAAGATGATCCTCAAACCCGGGGCCAATGCGGTCATTCAATATTCGGACAAAACCAAGATTATGGCGCAACTCAACGAAAGCTTTTCCGAGAACACACCGGAAAAAATGCGAACGATGGTGTTAAACGCCGGTTACACGATTTGCGAAGAAGATCTCACCACGATGTGGCATAGCAGCGTTATTCGTTTCACGGTGTGATCAGGATGGGCATCTGCCTTCGCCGACCTTATGGCGAGACAGGAAAATGAGGGCCACACATGACGTGGCTTATTGTTTCGAAACTCTCGCTTCTTCCAATAAGAGCGTCTTCACATCGGCGACGACGAGGCGGGGGTCGAGCGTGCCCGAACTGTAGATGTTTCGGATACGGCCGTCGCGATCGATCAGAAATACTCGAAGAGTGTGGTAAAGCGGACCTTGCGGGTCCGCCGGGTTTTGTCGCTTGTTCACGGCTTGATCGTAAGCGGCGAGAATAGGTGCTAATTCTGCGCGCGATTTCGATGTAACAAAGCGCCACTCGCAACCTGATCCTTGTTCGCGAACATTTTCGGAGTAGGTGGCGAGACGCTGCGGCGTATCGTACTCGGGATCAAAGCTAATGCTGACAAGGCGCATGTTCTTGGCGAGCACCATGTCCTGCGCACTTAGACTGTGAAGCTGACCTAAAACGTTGGTCGCATAAGGACATGCCTTGGGTGCTGCGCAGCGAGTATAAATGAAACTCAGGATCGTGATTCGTCCGCGTGTGAGATCGCGGAGGCTGATTGCCTTGTTATTGGAATCGAGTAGCGCTCCATCAGCGGCGGGCTTTACGACCGGTAGCGAATAACTCCCGGGTGTAGGCGGATCGTAATCGTAGTCGCTGTTGCGCGGAAGTTCGGCCGCGCTCGTTAAGCATACAATCGCAATCCCGCACGCCAGGGTGAACAGTGCGATTCGACTGAGACTCATACGGAGAGACGCGCTTCTGCGCGTCCTGGACTCGCCGCGGCGAGTCCCTCCGAGGATAACGCCGCGCCCAGTTTCATCTGACGCAACAAATTAGTCGCGACTGGCAACGGTCGCGCGATTCGCGCCGATTTTTGTTGAGCCAAAGAGCATGTGATGAGGCCGACCCAGCTTCAGCGCGGTGAAATCAAGATCGAATGCTGGCTTTAGTTCTTTGCCGTCCCAGGCGTAGCCGCGGAGAAACTGCTCGTTGTCGGCGCCTTGCTTGTCCCATCGCGCCAGCAGCGAGCTGGTAAAATAAAGCCGTCTTCCGTCCCAACTCTGCGACACCATATTCACCTGTTTGCCAATCTGTTTCTCGTAAATCTGTTTCGGTTTCTGCGGATCGGAAACGTCGAAGACGCGGCACTTGCCGTCACCGAAACAATCAACAAACAATGTTTTGTCATCGGCACTGATGCTAATATCGACTGGAAGAACACCGCCCTTCGCCTCGCCGATCGGCGCGACCTCTTTGGCTTGCCATTCGCCGCGATCATCCTGGTAGACTAGCCAAAGCTTCGATGTCAGCGCCGTTGCGGTGAACGCGTAGTTGTGCTTGTCGCCCCAAGCCCAGCGGATTTCGAGCGGCGCGCCCGGGACTTGGAATACCTTTTTCGGCTGGCGCGTATGGAAATCCCACATCACCATGGTTGAACCGAAATGCTTCATCGCCTCGGGATCGGCAGTCAATTTGCCGAAATCCATCGTGTAATTGTTCCAGCCGGTGAATGATGAAGTGAGCAGTGCGTTCTTGCGCGGTAACACACGGGCGTCGTAGCCGTAGCCATCCGCGAATTTTGCGTCAGCGGCGTCGCGCGGGTCATCCTTTGTCGGCAGCCAATGTGTCGCGATGTAGTTAGCGTCGTTTCCGTATTCGACCAACCCCGTGCGGCCGCCCCTGTCTTTCGCGTTCGAGAGGCACGGAATCAACACGCGCCCGGGCAAGGCATACGCGCCATGTGGCCCGATGGCACCGCCGGTAGTCTCGGCAAAATTGTCGATCGTCTTAGTAAGCTTCGGCTTGGCCGGATCGGTGTGCACATCGAAGATGAAAATGCGGCTGCTTTCGAGACCCGCGAGCCAGAGTTGGCGCCGATCATCTGTGAATCCGCCGTGATGCGCCTCGTTGCGGCCCTCAACGGACTCGGAGCTGACGACTTTGCCGTAGGTGGGCGAGCCGGGTTTTACATCGACGGTGACAAGTTTATCGGCGCCATCGCCCATCCCTTCGACGCCGAGTGTCCAAACATAGACAAACTCTTCCTGTCCATCGATGCGTGCGAGATAAGGTGAAGAGCAGGTTTCATCGGCGCGAGCCAAACCCGAGGTGAAAGTGAGCGCGAACGCCGCCACCAAGACGACGACATGCCAAATTGCAGCAATCTCCAACTGACTATTGATGGGTGTTTTCATTCTAGCGGGGTTCATTTAATCACGGTTTTGAATAAATCTCTGATCCGGCTTCCTGAAATTCTGTGGCCTTCTCCTGAAGTCCTTGCTCGATTGCGACAACCTCATCGATCCCCTTGTCGGCAGCATATCGTCTAACGTCTTCCGTTATCTTCATGCTGCAGAAATGGGGACCGCACATACTGCAGAAGTGCGCGGTCTTCGCGCCTTCCTGTGGCAAGGTTTCATCGTGGAATTCGCGAGCGGTTTCGGGATCGAGCGAGAGATTGAACTGGTCTTCCCAGCGGAATTCGAAGCGTGCCTTACTAATAGCGTTGTCGCGGTACTGCGCGCCGGAATGTCCTTTCGCTAAATCGGCGGCGTGGGCGGCGATCTTGTAGGCGATGACGCCGTCCTTGACATCCTTTTTGTTCGGCAAGCCGAGATGTTCTTTCGGCGTGACGTAGCAAAGCATGGCGCACCCGTACCAGCCGATCATCGCCGCCCCAATCGCGCTGGTAATGTGATCGTAGCCGGGCGCGACATCAGTTGTCAGAGGCCCTAACGTGTAAAACGGCGCTTCGTCGCACCACTCGAGTTGTTTCTCCATATTCTCTTTGATCATGTGCATCGGAATATGACCGGGGCCTTCGTTCATCACTTGCACATGTTGTTTCCACGCGCGCTGGGTCAGCTCGCCTTGCGTGTATAACTCCGCGAACTGCGCCTCATCATTTGCGTCAGCGATACTGCCCGGTCGCAAACCATCGCCGATGGAGAAGCTGACGTCGTACGCAGCCATGATCTCGCAGATCTCGTCCCAATGGGTGTAGAGAAAGCTTTCCTGGTGATGCGCCAGGCACCATTTCGCCATGATCGATCCGCCGCGACTGACAATTCCGGTGGCGCGCCGGGCCGTCATCGGGATGTACCTTAATAGTACCCCTGCGTGGACGGTGAAATAATCGACCCCCTGCTCTGCCTGTTCGATAAGGGTGTCGCGATAGATTTCCCAGCTCAGTTCCTCGGCGCGGCCCCCAACTTTTTCGAGCGCCTGATAAATCGGCACCGTGCCGATGGGCACCGGTGAGTTGCGAATGATCCATTCCCGGGTGGCGTGGATATTTTTGCCCGTACTTAGATCCATCACGGTGTCGGCGCCCCATTGCGTGGCCCAACGCATCTTTTCGACTTCTTCCTCGATCGACGACGCGACGGCGCTGTTGCCGATGTTGGCGTTGATCTTCACCAGGAAATTGCGACCGATGATCATCGGCTCGCTTTCCGGGTGATTGATGTTGGATGGGATGATGGCGCGTCCGCGCGCCACCTCGGCCCGCACAAATTCCGGGGTGATTTCTTTTGGAATCGCAGCACCGAAATTTTCGCCGGCATGTTGGTGATGGAGTGAGTCGCGAGCAAGCGAAGCTGGAAGAAAGGTGTCTCGTCTGTCCGGCCGATGGCCATCTTGCCCGTCGTGCTTATCAACAGGCGGGACGCCTGTTGGCCAAGTCAGGCCAGAGGCCCGACTTCCGTTTTCTCGGATCGCGATAAACTCCATTTCGGGCGTGATGATGCCACGCCGCGCGTAGGCTAGCTGGGTGACGCAATTGCCGGGCTTTGCCTGTAAGGGCTTACGCGTGGCGAACGACGAAGTCCGAGCCGGATCGGCGTCTTCGCCACTGCCATTGGGCGTTGGGCGTTCGGTGTTGGGCGTTCGGTGTTTGCTTTTCGCATGCGTAGCGTGCGTTTCGGACAAGTATCCATCATCGATTGGCTGGACGACTCGTCCGGCGTACTCCTCTACATCGCCGCGATCGCGAATCCATTTCGCGCGCAGTTGCGGGAGTCCGCGACTAACCTCGACATCGACATCGGCATCGCCCCATGGACCGCTGGTATCGTAAACGCGCACCGGCTCGTTGATTTCGATCTCGCCCGTCATCGTTTTCGTTGGCGCGAGATCGATCTCGCGAAACGGGACCCGAATGTCGGGATGCAGCTTGCCGTCTTGGTAAATCTTGCGCGAGTTGTAGCTGGGATCGCTGATCCCGGTCTTCGCATTTTCAGTGCGAGCCGCACCTGCATTTCCGGGGTCACCGACCCCGGCTACAATGGGATCGCGAGGCTCGATCATATTTTTGTAAATCGGGCGCTTCGCCTGCCGCATTCATCAACCCATGGCAAGCGTTGCGCCTGCCCTATAACAGCCAATAAAAACACGAGATTCATAAACAAAAAGTCACGCACAGGAAACGCATGGCTGAGATTGCCAGTCCGGCTCGGAATGCCAGTCCGGCTCGGACCTCCCTTCGTCGGCATTACCCGCATCAGGTTCAAGGGGTTCGTCTAAGACGTCTCAGCCATTGCGGCTCCCCCGCATTATTTATTTGAGAATAGAACCGCCTATGACGAAGTCAATACGACGAAATCAAGGATCGAACTGCCGCGGCCAACGACCGCGGCTACAAGTGTAGAGGCGGCCGTGTTGGCAGCGAAAGATTGTTCAGCCTGGGTTGGCCCCGGTTGCGTCCTCCGCTTTCGCGTTTGTGTGAAAAATGGCCTTCCATCCGCCCTTTTCCATTTTCCACACTGACCCCGCATTGAACGTGCCGGAGGCATCCTTGCCATCAAACGTGCCCTCGACGGTCACCTTATAGGTGCTCATGATCGTGTCGGCTCCAACAGAAACGATGTTGTAATCGCTGATGGTAAACGATTTCATGTCCCATTTTTTCATGTCATCCATTTCCTTCTGCATATCGGAAATGCCCTCGGCATAAACGCCGCGGAACTCCGCGTTCACCACTTTCTTGAAGTCGTCAGTCTTTTTATCTTTGAAGGCCTGCCACGCAGCGTTTTCCTTGGCCATGATTGCCTCCTTATTCGGCGCGGCGATGGAGATTGCGATTGTCGCGAAGAACGCGGTCACTGCATAGGCGATATATTTTTTCATTAAGTCCTTTCGATTCGGGTTGA
>QHPM01000153.1 GCA_003219095.1 Verrucomicrobiota bacterium | reverse complement strand
TCTTAAAAGAAGTCCAGCGCATTAACGCGGCACAGAAAGAGCGGTTTCTAAAATCGATTCGCGACACTCTGTGGGTCCTGCGGGAAAAAAAGATCGCGGTCTGGGGACTGACCTTCAAACCGGATACGGATGATATCCGTTCCTCCGTCGCGATTGATTTGGTCGCGGACATGTTACGCGAGGGCGCCCAAGTTTCGGTCTACGATCCCAAAGGCATGGAGCGGGCCCGCGAAATCTCGGAAATCAAGAGCGCGCGCTTTTGTGAAAACGCGCTTGACGCGGTTGATGATGCGGAAGCGCTCGTGATCGCAACCGAATGGGCGGAATTCGCCAATGTCGATCTTGCAGTGGTGAAAGAAAAAATGACCACGCCGATTGTTTTCGACGGCCGCAATTTGTTCGATCCGTCGACGATGGCAAAAATGGGATTCCGCTATCATTCGATCGGTCGCACCCCGGTCACGCCCGACTGATTGTAGGGGTTTTTCGCGCCAAAGGCGCGATGAGTTGCATGCGGCGCGGGCAATGGAATCATAGCGATCTATGCGCGATCCCCGCTTTGATACACTCGCCGAGATCCTGACCGGTTATTCCGCAGAGTTAAAACGCAATGAGAAGGTGCTGATCGAGGCCTTTGACGCTCCGGATGAAATGACGATCGCGCTGATCCGGGCGGCGCGGAAACGAGGAGCAATCCCTTTTGTGCAGCTGCAAAGTGCGCCGGTTAGCCGCGAGCTTGCCCTTCATGCCACCGAACCGCAGTTGCGTCTCCTGGCACGCCACGAACTCGCCCGGATGAAACAGATGAACGCCTACATCGCCGTGCGAGGCAGCCACAATATCACCGAGCAGGCCGACGTGCCGACCGACCAGATGAAACTGGTCGCAAAGAAAATGCGGCCAGTCCAGGACCAGCGCGTTCAGAAAACGAAATGGGTGGTGCTGCGATGGCCGACCCCAGCCATGGCCCAGCTCGCCAGCATGAGCACAGAAGCCTTCGAAGATTTTTTCTTCGAAGTTTGCACGCTCGATTATCGCAAGCTTCAGCCGGGAATGAACGCGCTAAAAAGACTAATGGAGAAAACCGACCGGGTTGAGATCGCAGGGCCGGGAACGGATTTGCGCTTCAGCATAAAAAAAATCCCGGCCGTCATTTGTGGTGGCGATCGGAATATTCCGGACGGCGAAGTTTTTACTGCTCCGGTGCGCGACTCGGTCAACGGCTTTGTCACCTTTAACGCGCCGACAATTTATCAGGGCACAAGTTTTGACCAGATCCGGCTGGAGTTCGAGAACGGAAAGATTGTTAAGGCGACGAGCAACCAAACCAGGAAATTGAACGATGTTCTCGATGCTGACGCCGGCGCCCGTTATATCGGCGAATTCTCGCTCGGCTTTAATCCGCACATTTTGCATCCAATCCGCGATATTTTGTTCGACGAAAAGATTGCGGGATCGTTTCATTTTACCCCGGGCCAGGCTTATGAGACAGCCGACAATGGGAACCGCAGCCAGGTGCACTGGGACATGGTCAACATTCAGCGCCGGGAATATGGCGGCGGCGAAATCTATTTTGATGGCAAACTGATCCGTAAAAACGGTGAATTTGTTGTCCCGACCCTGCAATCGTTAAATCGAGCAAGGCTGCTCAGGCGAAAATAAGAAACCGCGCGGAATTGCTCCCGCGCGGTTCCCAGGATCCTTTGTCGGACGGGTTATGCGCGTTTCGCGCCCGCTGGACTCAGTTGCAGCATCGCGATCTCACCGTTGCTGGCCATCTGCACGTTCGTTATTTCGAAGACTGGTGCATTTTCAATCGAGGAAGCGCCCGCACCCGGCAATTGGACGGCAACGGTCTTCGATGCCGAATTGAGAATGATGCCGGCGATTTCGAAGGTGGGAGAAAATTCCACGCTCGTGATTTGGAAGGCGGCGGTGAGATGCACCGAGGCCTGCGTTTGATGCGAAGGCGTCAATTGCAACGGGGCTGACTCAAATCCCGATACCAGTTGCAGGCCGGAAATATTAAATGACGGCGTCGCGAGAGTGGCGGGCTTTTGTTGCTGCGATGGATTCAAGCGCAGCTGGCCGAGGCTACCGGAAGCGGCTTGAACCTTGGCAATCTCGAAATTGACCTGCAAATTCATCGCTGCTTGCTGCTGCGGCGATGAAGCCAGGCGCATCGTGACTACTTTCGAAATCGGCCGCAATTGCAGCGCGCCCATCTTGAAAGTGGGCGTTAATTGCATCGAAGCGATTTCGCAAGAGAGAGTGATTTGAACAGCCGTGTGCATGCCACCAGCGGCTGCTTGAGGGGCGGGTGCGGGGTGTGCGGGCTGCGTTTGACCTCCCGAAGTTCGAATGACGGGAGCCGTTGGAGTCTGGAGTGTTTCAGGCATGTTTTCGATTGTTGTTGGTTGTGAAGTGAAATGTTCTTCGCCCCTGACCATCGGGATTTCAGGGGCCTCTGGCAAAGCGCCGAGACCGGCAATGGCACGGCCAACCCCAGCAATCTCAGCAACAGTTGTAATTTCCGGTTCTTCCTGGGCTGCGATGTCGGCAGGTTCTTCAGCGCTCACCACAGTTTGATAGGGAACAGGCTGGCCCTGTTCGATCGGCTCCGGCTCGGCCGACCAATCAGTAGTCGAAATTTGTTCCTCGACTTCGGCGGGCGTTACTGCCTCGGCCACCGTCGGCTCGCAAACCGCCATTTCCAAAACGCTCGCCTGCGTTTCCACGGGTTCGGATACTTCCCACTCCCGTACTGATTCGCTTGGGAACGTTCCTTCAGCGACTGCGGCTACCGGCTCCGACTCTGCTTGCTCAATCACTGGCGCGACGGCTGGCTCAATATACATGGGCGAAGGAAACACTGGCGGCTCCGGCGCAACTTCGGTCTCGCCGTTCGCTGCCACCTGCTCAACTACCGGTCCGACGGATGATTCTTCGAAATCAATGTAGTCCGGTTCGCTGGTGCGGCCATTAACGATTGTTGCTGTTTCAGGTTCGGACGGCGGAGCAGTCACCGTCTCCGGCGCACGTTTCGCTACTGGAATCACGGCGCGCCGGAGCGAAGGCTCGGAAGCTTTTAGCTGAACCGAAATCTGACGCGGTCCGCCCACGAAATGCTTTTGTGTCTCCAAAGCCGGGGTTTCCTCAATCATTTCGTCGTCATGCAGCGGCGGCCCCGTTACCGTTGCCGGCCGATGACCAATCTGCGTTGCTCCGATCTGTCGCCGAATCTGCATTACCACTACTGACACCAGCAGACCCAAGCCACTCAGCCCAAGAATCCAAACGAGCACCGGCCGCTGTCCAGTGAAGGAATTAAGCCTTTCGCCGAACGTCGGCGAAGGCGTGAACTGCCCGACTTTTGCCGGAGCGAGCACAGTGGCCGGCGTCGCATTCGTTGCTATGGTTGCAGAAGGCGCTGCAGATTCAGCCGGCTCAATCACGGGCTGCTGAGTGCTTGCGACGGCCAACTCAGGCGCGGCCGTAGGCGCCGCAACTGTCGCTGCCGGTGCCAGCGTTGGGGTGGAGGCTTCAGCTGTTGAAGCGACGACAGGGGCGGTAACTACAGACACGTCGGGCGTTGCTGCAATTGCGGGAACAGGAACGGGGGCAGCGGTAGCCAAAGCAATCGCTGGGGATGGTGTCGCACCCGCTGCTGGCGACTCGACCGAAATGACGGTCGTGGCTGGCGCAGCTGGAATGTCTTCGGGGCTTGCCGGCGTTCCCGTCGCTTTCGCACTCGAGACGATGACTTCTGCCGGACTTGGGTTCACAACGGCTTCGCTCGCTTTCGGTCCAGCAGGCGAAGGTGCTGGCGTCTGCGCTAGCGCCAATTGCGTGCCCTCTTCCGCTTTCATCTCCGCACCAGGGATCGGGCTGGGTTCAATCGCCGGCACGGACGATTCGCTTTGAGTGGAAGCGACCGCCGCGGCACTAACCGAAGCCGTCGGAGTCGGCGAAGAAACGGCCATCGCGCTCTTCAACCAACCAAGATCGTAAAACCCGGCTGAATAGACTGCGTTCGAAGCTGAGGGATAAATTTTTCGTGCCGACGTGACCCAGTCATTCCCTTTGTCGGCGTTATCATGTTTGAATTCCCAGGCCGCCTCCGCGTAATAGAGCGCAGGGGTATCGCCGCTAAACTGGAACTGCTCCATCAGTTTCTGCGCTCGGCTATCCTTTCCTTCCAGCAGGTAAGTGAGGAACACCTTGAAGTTGATCAGTTGCGCTGCCTGGTTCTTGTCTCCGCCCGGCGTCTGCTTCAACAACGCCTGAAATCGATCGCGGGCCTTGGCATAATCCTTATTTCGGAATGGAACCTCGGCCAGATTGAATTGGGCCTCGCGAAATTTCGAATCGACCTTCAAGGCCTCTTTAAAGTACCCTTCGGCCTCATCGTATTTTTGCTGTTCCAGCAGTATCGCGCCGCGCAAATTAAGGATTTGCGGCTGATTTGGGTCAGCCGTGTCCACCTGCTCTGCTAATCTGGCGGCGGAATCGAAATCACGCTGCTCATAGGCTTGCAGCGCCTGTTCGAACTGCGTTTTCGCCACTGCTTTCGTCTTGCTTGCTCGCTCCTCCGGCGAGAGTAATTGCACCGCCGGCCGTTGCTGCCCCGGCTGTTTTTGCAGCCAGCCGATTTCATAAAGCGACTCAGCAAAGAGCTTGTTTAATTGGGAGGAGAAATTCTTTTCTGCTGCCGCCATCCAGTTCTTGGCGCCGGGAATATTCTGGCTTTGGAGCGAAATGGCCGCGTTCGCGTAATGAACCGCCGGCGTATCGGGCGACAATTCAAACTTCGCCAGAATCGAATCGACCATGGTGTCATTCCCCTCCAGCAAATAGGTGAGCAAAATCTTATACTGAATCAGTTGCGTCGCTTCTCCCTGAAGCTCGGCAGCATTGCTCGTAAGCAACTCTTGGAAACGCTTCCGCGCTTCCGACCAGTCTTTTTTCAAAAACGGAATCTCAGCCAGATTGAAACGGGCATTCCAAAATTTCGGATCAAGCCCTCTGGCTTCGGATAAGGCGGCTTCGGCCTTGTCGTAGAGCCCCTGGCGCATGTAGACGACGCCGCGCAAATTTTGCGACGCCGCCAAGTCGGGTTTGCGCGCGTCAATCGCATCCAGTTCTTTCAGCGCCTGCACGTAATTAGCGGCATCAAATGCGCGATACGCCTTGTCGTACATCGCTTCGAGCTCCGAATTCGATGGCGCGACGTCGTTCGCGGCAATGGTCCCAAAAACCAGCAATGAAATCGCAGCAAATTTTTGAATGGTCATGCTGGGAGAGATAGAACTCTCGGAGGGGGAACCTGACAAGTTATTTCTACGGTTAGGGAAACAAATTTTCGGGTCGAGAGCCCGCGGTAGTGACCATTGGAATGAAGAAGACCGGTCTAATGCAGCGTTGCGAAAGCGTCACAGGGCTGGCCCGCCATCGCAACCATCCCGAAATTCGCGAAGCCTCTTGGAACGCGGGCCGGCAATTGCGGAACCGCTTTTCCAACGGCGCCGCCGCTAGGTTCAAATATTTGTCGGAGTCCCGCGACTTGAATTCATACAGCCCACCAACCGCAACCCTTCCAGAGTTAGATTTTCGTGCACCGTGTCCACCTCCGGCAGCTTGCATGCGATCAATTTCGCATAGCCGCCTGTCGCCACTACCCGCACCCTGCCCTTCCACGATTTCTCTGTCGTGATGCGTTGCAAGATTTCCCGGACAAGTCCGCGATAACCAAAAATCGCGCCGGCCAGCATTGCCTGATTAGTCGACTTACCGATCGCACTTCGTGGTTCCCGCAGAGAAATCCGTGGCAACAACGCGGTCCGGTCGTAGAGAAAATTCGTCATCGCCTCCAGCCCCGGCGCAATCACGCCGCCAATGTAGGCGTTGCCAGCCGCCACGATGTCGAATGTCACCGCGGTTCCGAAGTCGATCACGATCGCAGGCGTCCCATAAAGCTTGGCCACCGCCACGGCATTGGCCAAACGATCAGCGCCGATTGTTTTTGGATTGGGGTAATCAATGCGCACATTCAGTCGCGTCTGCGAAGTCAGCCAAATTACTTTGCGATCGCCCGCGGCACGTTTGATCGCGCGGTTTTTTTTAGGCACGACCGATGAGACAACTACGGTGACGGAATCGCGCCCGCGCAAAATTCTTGCGATCCGCTCCGCCGTTAGGATGGGCGTGGCAATCCTAGAGGCGCGTCCAATTCGAGACCGTGAGGCAAAAGCCAGTTTGGTGAATGAATTGCTGACATCGATGAGCAAAAAATCGGTGGCGGGCTTTTTCATCTTGTCCGCCGCTTGCGACCGCGAAATGCCGCGCGTAGCCTCGCGCTGTGCTTGTTCATCGTCCCCGCCGTTTACGCCGCACGGCCGCGATTCGCAATCTCATTCGCGAAACAAATCTTAGCCGGCACGATTTCGTGCTGCCACTTTTCGTTAGCGAGAAAATCGAGCGCGCGAAGGAGGTCCCGAGTATGCCAGGCGTTCACCAATATGGCGGCGAGGAAATCGCCGCGATCGCGCAGCGCGCTCATGAATCGGGAGTACAAGCGGTGCTT
>QHPM01000152.1 GCA_003219095.1 Verrucomicrobiota bacterium | reverse complement strand
ACAAGGGCAAGCGAAACGCAAACGCGCGGCACACTCACGCCGTTGGAACGGAGCGCGATTAACTCGTTATCTGCCGACAATCGTCCGAAAACCAACAGGATCGCGGTCAACAAACCCCACGGAATAGTGAAAATAAGCGAGAACGGCAGGACATAAGCAATAAAGCTAACGAGATACTCGACTGGGACATCGTGATTCACCAACAAAGGCAGAAGCTTGCGAAAAATGTTGCCCACGACAAGGACAAGACTTAGGACAAAGATCGCGAACAGGAGATTCACGATCAGTTCGCGGCTGACGAAACGGTCGATCAATTTCATCTGTTGGTTTGTTAATACGAAAGCGGCCTCCTTACAAGGTGCGGCACGTTTTCAGAATTCGGGAGTAAATCATTAGCACTATCGCGACCGTGTTCCGGGTAGCGCATGCACCTCCTCATCGCGGACTTCTCGAAAGATTGTTTCGGCGAGACGCGCGCTCTACCCGGACGCCAAAATTCTGCGAGCGCGTACATCACGCCCAGGACTTTGCTTCGCTGCGAAGTCGGCTACTTTCTCGCGGTGGAAAATTATGATGTTGCGATTATCGGCGGCGGCCCCCGTGATCGTGCTCGAACGAGACAAGTTTCCGCGTTTCCACATCGGCGAGTCCCTTCTGCCTTTTAGCATGGAAACATTTACCCGGCTGGGGATTCGGGAAAAGTTGCGCGCCGGCTTTGTCGAAAAATTTGGGGGCGAGATCGCGGAGGCCGGTGGAGAAAAAGCGGCGAAGTTTTACTTCAAGGATGGATTCGGCTCTCGCACCGACCGTTCGTATCAGGTAACACGATCGAAATTCGACAAGATGTTGTTGGATCACGCGGCGGAATCGGGCACGGAAGTGCGTGAGGAGACCGCGGTGGAGAGTGTCGACTTCGATCAAGATTGTGTGCGACTGCGTGTCAACACTCATGACCCGGGCGGGGTCAGCCACGCCGGCGACAGAAAATTCGCTCACGAACTCCGGGCTAAGTATCTGATCGACGCGAGCGGGCGAAATTCCGTGATCGGAAGTAAGTTCAAGCTGAAGAAAAGTTATCAGCATTTGCAGAAGCTTTCGCTCTTTGCGCACTACCAAGGGTTGGAACGCGAGGAGGGAATCGATGGCACGCTCACCCGTATGGTTCGTACCTTGCAAAGCTGGTTCTGGGTCATCCCCCTGGAAAATGACCGCACCAGTATCGGCATTGTATTGGAGGCAGCGGACTTCAAAAGCTCTGGACTTTCCGCCGAAGAATTTTTCGAGCGCGCGATTGCCGAGCAGCCCCTCGTGCGCAATCGCATCGGCGCTGGTCGGCGCGTTTCGCAGGTCTATACCGCAGCGGATTTTTCCTATCGGAGCGAGAGACTCACCGGTGATCGCTGGTTGCTTGCCGGTGATGCCGCCGGTTTCATCGATCCCGTTTTCAGTAGCGGCGTTTTTCTCGCTGTCCTTGCCGGCGAACAAGCGGCCGATGTTTTACACGAGGTGCTCGATCACCCAAAACGCGCGCGGCGTCTGTTTCGGCATTACGAACGGCTGGTCAATCGCGCGATGGACGTTTATCTGCGTTTCGTTGAATCGTGGTATGGCGGCAAGGAATTCATCGAAGTTTTTCTAACGCCGACCGACCTCTTCCAGATTCCGCCGGCAGTGAATGCCGTCCTCGGCGGTAACGTTGGCAACCGCTTTGCCATTCGTTGGCGGATGGAACTTTTTTATCTGATCGTGCGTTTGCAAAAGCGCTGGACCCTTTGCCCGCGACTTTCTCTTGTGCCCAAAACGAACGGCCAAACAGCGCCACTCAAGCCCGCCTCTATATAGTATGGGGCGAATCGCGTCGATCCTGGCTGTCGCCCTGATTCTGAGCAGCTGCGCCATTCATCAATTCGCACCGCCCAGCCGGACCTGGGTTGCTCGCAACGGCCAGCTCTCTTATCACGGCAAGAAGACATCGCTTATTGGCGAGGTGTTCGTGCGCTACTCCAATCGCGGCGATTTTGAATTGACTTTCAGCAAAGGCCCGGGCGTCACTTTGCTAATCATGCGGACTGATCCCGCTTTTGCTCGCGTGCAAGGCCCGCTCGCACGCATTCCCTGGTCAGGGCCGCTTCAGCAGCCGCCGGCGCGAGCCAGCGGTTGGCTCGCCTTGCGCCAGGAAATTTTGCGCAATCCGCAAAAGCAAATTGTGCGGGTGAGTGAAGGATCGGAAACTTTCGTCCTGCGCTTTTAGGCGGTTCGCCAGGCTTTTCTGCGATGCGATTTAGCGAAAAGGTTGCCTTTCTTGTGACAGAACGCCGCAGCCTGATGTGGAGCGTGGTGGTGCTGATCGCGATCGTCGGTGTCGGCATTCTGGTGGCGTTTTTACGGCTCGACACCGAAGTCCTCAATTTGCTGCCGCGAGGATTTGATTCGGTCGAAGGCCTGAAGACCTACAACAGTGAGTTTGCGCAGACGCGCGAGCTGACCTTTGCCCTTCTTTGTCAGCCTGAGGACGCGGATAAGCTCGAAGAATTCGCGCCGAAATTCGTCGAGAAACTGCGCGCGCAACCATGGTGCGTTCGCGTGTTGGCGGGTTCGCCCATGGAAACGCCGGATGGCGTGCGCGATCTCCAGCGAATCGCGCTCCCGCTGTTGCTCAATCTCGAGCCGGAGGATTTTGATCGCGCGATCTCTTTGCTTCAACCGCAGAAAATTCAGGAACGCCTCGCGCAATTGCGGCGGGAAATCGAAAGCGGCTCGCCCCGGCCGGAAATAGAGCTGACGCTCGACCCACTCGGCTTAATTACGCCCTCGCTCAAACCGTTTGCCGGCAACGCCGCGATGGAAACAGATCAGCCACTGACTTCGCCCGATTCCACCATGCGCGTTTTCCCGACGGTGACGAACCAGCCAAGCATCAGCGCTTTCGATTGCCAGAAACTGATGAAGCAGGTGAACGCATTTCGGGCCTCCGCAGTCGAGGGCTGGGACGGCGGCAAACTCGAAGTGCTCATCACCGGGCGTTCTGCTTATGTCGCGGAAATTTCGCTGAGCATGCGCCACGACATCGTTGCCACAGTGCTGAGTTCAATCGCGCTGGTTGGCGCCGTCTTTTTTATTGGGTTTCGGCGTTGGCTCCCGTTGCTTGGAATGGGCTTCGCCCTTCTGCTTTGTTGTTTGATTGGACTCGCCGCCGGGCTCTTGATTTTTCATCGCCTCAACATGGTGACGGTCGGCTTTTGCGCGATTCTCGTTGGCCTCGGCGTTGATTTCGCCATTCTGATTTACGGGCGCTATCAGCAAGCGCGAAGCGAAGGCGACGGACATCGCGTCGCCGTTGCCGACGCCGTTCACAGTCTTGGCCGCGCCGTTTTCTTCGGTGCATTAACCACCGCCGTCGGTTTTCTCGCCCTCGTCCTGAGCAACTCTTCGGGATTTATTCAGCTCGGCGTTCTCATCGCCATCGGAATTTCCGCGGCCGGGGTATTAATGACGACAGTTTTTTTTCTGTTCGTGCCGCGAGGAAATGTTCCGTTGCGCAACGATTGGATTTTAGATTCGGTAAGAAATTATGTCCATCGCATGCTCGCCCGGCCGCGGTCCATTCTCGCAATTAGTGCTCCCATTCTGATGGCGCTGCTCATTATTGCGATGGTCCCGCAAATTCCGCTCACCTTTGAGGCAAACGCGCGATCGCTGGAGCCGAAGAACAGTCGCGCCGGCACCGCGCTCAGTTTGATCATGCAGAAAATGCCGGTGCGCTGGGAGCCAGTCCTCGGAATCGTCCGCGCCGCAACCGAGCAACAGCTGCACGATTTCTGGAAGTCGATTTCGCAGCATTGGGCCGAGTTGCAACGCGCCGGCAAAATTAAGAGCTTCTCCACTCCCAACGCCCTTGCCCTTTCCCCGCGCGAAATGCAACGCAATCGCCTGGAGCTCGCTTCCATCAATTTTGACGCGGCCCGAACTGCTTTGCAGAACGCGCTTACTCAAAATCGATTTAACCCCGGCGCCTTCGCGTCCGCCTTCGAGTTACTCAACCAGCTCCAAGCCGCGGCTGCCCCTGATTTCAAAATCCCGTCGTGGCGCACGCAATTGCCGCTCGGCTCGGCCTGGTGGTTTTTGGTCGAACGCTATTTCGCGCAGGATTCACTGACCACAACCGGGTTCGTCACCACCAACACCCCGGTAGCGACGCAGGAACAAAAGAACGTCCTTGCACGCGAACTGCCCGTCGCAGGAATCCCGATCACTCTCTCAGGTTGGAGTTATACTTTGACCGATCTGGTCCCGTGGTCGCATCGGCAGTTGCTCCTGATTAGCGCGTTGATGGCGATATTCGATGCCTCGCTTCTGGCAATTCTTTATCGCGATCTGCGTCTCTGGCTGGTGCAAGTGATCACGCTTGCCCTCGCTGTCGCGGCCATGATTGCTTCGATGAAACTGCTCAACGTGCCGCTGAATTTATTAAATGTGCTCGCCTTCCGCCTCGTTCTTGCGATCGGGGTTGATTATGGAATCTACGTCTTGTTAGTTTGGCAGCGAAGCCATGATGTCGCGCGCGATCTTACCGGGGTAGTGAAACCAGTCGTGCTCGCGGGATTGACTGCCATTGCAGGATTCGGTTCGCTCGGTTGGGCACATAATCCGACCTTAAGTGGGCTGGGGGTTGCTTGCGCCATTGGCTTGTTCTGGAGCCTGGCCGCGACCATCTTCTTCACTTTGCCGGCGGCAGTTGCAGTTAAACCGAAGCTGCCTCAGGGACATTTTACCGAGGCCGAACTGGAACATGCGTAACATAGTTGTTGTTATTTGCCTGATCACGTCGTGCGCACTCGGCGTGCGGGCCGAGTCATTATCGCCGGCCGATATCAAGAGCTTGCTCGAAAATATTCGCGAGAAGCGGGCCGCGGCTCCAAGTATGCAGGCGGATTTCCAGGAACAACGAAAGGTTCATTTGTTGGACGAGCCGATCAACAGCAGCGGAAAAATTTGGTTTCAAGCCCCAACCAAATTCCGCATCGAACGCAAGGGCAACGCCCCGAGCATTACCGTAAGTGATGGAGAACAGCTTTGGATTTATTACCCAAACTTCAAATCGGCCGAGCACTATTCACTGGCTAAGCGCTCGCCGCTCGATGCCGCCATTTCCGCGATCACGACCGCGCTTAACCTAGAGAATGTCGAACACACTTTTCATATTGCCGGAGACAAAGCGGGAAAGGGGTACGATCTCGAGTTGACGCCGCGCAATCCATCGATGAAACGCATTTTTCAAAAATTGTTGCTGCACTTGAGCGACGATCTCTTTGCCGAACGCACCGATATGCTCCAGCCAAACGGCGACCAGATTGTGACGACTTACCAGAATCCCAACCATGCAGCCATCCCGGCTAGCCAATTCGAATTCACGCCTCCGCCCGGCACTGAAGTGAGCACGCCGCTGGGAAAATAGATCGCTCGCGGCTCGTCAACCCGAGCGAAAGTCGAAGGATCCCGACGCGCTACCGAGAAAGAAAGAATTTTCAGTTGCCTTATTTCTTGCCTTCTAACTCGTCCGCCAGTGCGCCCGCATCATAAACTTTCCGCAGCGCTTCGCTGATGGCAGCCGAATCAACACTGACCGCGCGCGCTTGTTTGTCGGAGAAAATGCAATCGAGCACGAGGGATTGAATGTTGCCGTCGAAAATGATGCCGACGAATTCATTCGCTTTGTTGACCACCGGACTTCCGCTGTTGCCGCCGATAATGTCGGCGTCGGAAACGAAATTAAATTTCGTCGCCGGATTCAATTGCGCTTTGCGTTCGATCCAGCGCTGAGGGAGATCGAAAGGCGCCTGGTTATCGTGTTCGGCAGAGCGCTGATAAAGCCCGCCGAAGTTCGTAAAAGGCGGAATTTGTTTGCCATCTTCCTCGTAACCTATGACTTTTCCGTACGATAGCCGCAGCGTGAAAGTCGCGTCTGGATAATTGCTCGTGCCTTCAATCCCGAAACGCGCTTTCGCGATTTCGGCGTAGGCTTGCCTCTTGATTTCCTCTTGCGCGTCATGGGCTCTTCGTGCTTCCCGAGCCGGCGCGTCGATCATTCGTGTGAGGTTAAGCATTGGGTCTTGCGCTGCCTGCAATGCTGTCGCGTTTTTCGCGTAAAGATTTTTCCGGAACTCGACATCTTTCAATTTTGTTCCGCTAACCAATTCCAGTGCGCGGGCCCGCGGCGATTTGCCGGCGAGAACTTGTATCACCAGGGGATCGTTGCCACCGAATTTCTCGGCAAAATCGGTGAGCGAATCCGTTAACCGGAGAATTTCGTAATCATCGTAGACCGGTTCGCCGGAGAAGAGTTCAAGCTCGAGTGAGTCCTTGGCGCTATCGCGAAATGCCGCGATCCGTTCGCCATTCGGTTTGGCGCGTTCGTCAAGCGCGCGGGTCAGCAAGCGCGCGTATTTGAAGAGCGTCCCATAGAATGCACGCGGGCCGCGATACCCAAAGGGGATGGGACGCTCCTGCTCCAGATAATCATAACCGGGCGCGATCTTGACCAGTTCCGCCTGCGCTTTTTCGATTCGATCGTAAGCTGCAATTGTGGATTTTAATCTCGGATCTCGTGAAATCGCATCGCGCAATTTCTTTTCCCGCGCTTTGATTGCGCTCCAGATCTCCGGATCAAACAGTGCCGCGATATAACCGTCGTAGCGTTTACGATTGTTTTGATCGGCAAAGAAATCATCGCGCGCTCTTCTCGCATTTTCGAACGAGCGTTGTCCCCAAGCGTGCAACAATACTTCGCGCCGGTTAAACATCTGGAGCCAGGTCGGCACCTCGCGATCGCGCCGGTCGGCCAGTTCATCGACGGTAAGTTGCCGGTCCGTTCGCCCCGGACTTCCGCTAACGAAAGTTAGCTCGCCATCGCTCGGCCCATTCGAATTCCACTTCAGATAATGGTCGATCCGGGCGGGCTGTCCATTTTCATAAGCCCGGAAAATGCAGATATCGAGATCGAAGCGCGGATATTCAAAATTGTCGGGATCCCCACCGTAAAACGCGAGCTGCTGTTCCGGCGCAAAAACAATCCGGACGTCATCGTAACGTTTGTAGCGGTAAAGATGATAAGCGCCGCCTTGATAAAGCGTGACGACATCGGAACGGAGGCCGGTTTTGTCTTTGCTTTCCTTTTCAATTTGCGCAATTGCGTTCTCACGCGCCTTACTCGCGGCGTCAGGAGACATGCCAGTTTTTACCGCGGCGTTCACTGGTTTGGTTACATCTTCGATCGACATCAGCACGTTCAGCTCAAGATCGGCGCATTTGATTTCTTCCGCGTTCGTCTTCGCATAGAAGCCTTCCTTCAAGTAATTGTGCTGCGCGCTCGACGCTTTTTGCAGCGCATCCGCGCCCACGTGATGATTGGTAATGCAGAGTCCGTTAGCGGAAACAAATGACCCGCTCCCACCGGAATTAAATCGCACGCTGGCTTTTTGTAGATGTTCGAGCCACTGCGGGGCGGGCTCAAATTGATACCTTTCTTTGAATTGCTTGAGCGGCGGATTGTTGAACAGCCACATCCCTTCGTCGGCGAAAGCAGGAATTGTGGTGGCAGCCAGCATAACAAAAAGAAGTCGAAGCGAAAGCATCGCCGAATGTAGAACGCGAATGGCTTTGATGAAAAGCTTGCTTTGATCTTAGAAATGTGGCGCATGGGATTTTTAGGACGTATCTCAATTTCGCCAAGCAACAGGATGACTTCGCAGACAACGAACAAATCAACGGATGCAAGTGAAACCTTCATTCCGCCGCACGGCGGCCACGCCGGCCTGCTTGCTCGCTAGAAAGCGCTCGTGGTTTTCCAGGGCGCGATGCAGCTGCGCGATCGGGGAAACAAAACATTATTGAAGGAAGCAAGGCATCCGGCACTGCCAAGGGAACGGAAATCAAACTAATTGGCGTGGCCCGGGCGAGTTTGGAAGAACTTTTGGAGGATTATCGCGATTTTCTGTGTGTGCGAAAGGCACGCTTCTGGCCAAAAGATAGTGCGAGGCGCTGTTCGTGCGCAAACTCGGGGGGCAGCAAGATACGTCCTATAAGGCCTATGAGACGTATGTCGAGACAAGGCTGCCCGAGGTGGTAGCAAATATCCTGATTTGTCTCATTCACCAAACGAACTTCCCGCTCGACCAGCTCATCCGCAAGTTGGACAAAGCATTTGTGCAAGAGGGCGGCCTCCGCGAACGCATGACCCGCGCGCGATTGGCGGAGCGGGCAAAACAGAAGAGCCGCTGAACATTATCCACTCTCGGTTAATTTGCAGAAACTGAAATTGCAGCGACCTCAAGCCGCCGAATGCTTCCGAAGTCGGCGGATTCACCGAAGTTGCTGGGGATCTGCAAAAGTAGTTCTCGCTACTATGACGCGGACGTAGTTCATTCTGCTAGTGCCAAAGAAAAATTCAGATGGTTCCCACCGCTCCAGAGTGTTGATCCTGGTGGATGAATCGAACGTCGGGAGTTCGGTGCGAACAGCGGGACGCGGCTTGGA
>QHPM01000233.1 GCA_003219095.1 Verrucomicrobiota bacterium | reverse complement strand
AATAAGCAGTAACCTGTTCGCTAATAAAAGTCTGTGGCCTGTCGGCGATCACCAGGCATCCGTCAATACAATCGTGATCCGTAATAGTGACAAAATCCATTCCGCGCTCCCGCAATTGCGTATAAAGATCGGTCGGCTCGGTACAGCTGTCGGGAAAATCAAACCGCCGGAAAAGCCATTCTTCCGAACGCGCACTAAACTTAGAGTGAATGTGAAGATCGCACCGATTCATGCTGCTTTTCGATTCGTTCGCTGTCTACCAATCCAATCGCGATAGGTGGTCGCATTACGGGTGCGGACGAAGCGCTGGATGAACTGAAGAATTTGCCCCCAGATTTTCGGAGCCTCGAAATCCGGCGGCTGAATACTCAAACGCGCCAACTCGCGCATTTCGAGACTGCGCGAAAGCGCGGCATTCCAACCCAGGCTAACGGTGCGACGCCAACTCGAATCGGTGCTGTAAACCAGCGAGCGCGTTCGTTCGCGTTCGCCAGTCACAAGATCAAGCACGCTGTCGATCCGAGTGGTGTATTGCATTCCCGCCTCGCGCGCCGCGCCTTCGCCCGCGTGGTTGAGCAACCAGGCCGGGGCGACAAATCCTATCGGCGATAGGCGTGCAGCTTTGAACTCATCGCGCGCTTTCGCAATTCGCGCGAAGGCTTCGTCGTAATCGAGATCGAAAAATTCGGCTTCGTCCCGAGTGTAAAATCGGGTCATGAATCTCTCGTTGATCCGTTCGCCAGCGCGCCGCGGGCGTTCATGAAAATAACCGTGAATGACAATTTCATGGCCGCGCGCTTCGAGATCGCGCAACCATGAAACAAAATTCTTGTCCTCGATTGCGCTCCCTTGCCGGTGATAGTTTGGCACAACCAAAAGCGAAGTGGTGCGAATGCCGGCACCTTTCAGCGCCTCGATAATCCTCGCCGACGCCTTATGTGTGCAGGGCGCAACATCGTGCACCGAAACAATAAATGAACGCCTTGGGGTTTCCGCCGCCAACATTGGCAGGAAATCCGCGGCCACCGCCTCCGTCATGGGTCAAACTTCTCCCGCTGTCGCCAGCCGAACAAGGCGAAAATGGGGCGTTCGACAATGGCTCCTCTTTGCCGCAAAATCGTGGCCATGCCGTTGATTACGTTCGAAGGCTCGGAGGGCTGCGGAAAATCGACGCAGGTGAAACGGCTCGCGACCCGGCTGGAAAAATGCGGGATCGAAGCGGCAGTATTTCGGGAGCCCGGCGGCACCGCGATTGGCGAAGCCATTCGGCATTTGCTCCAGCATTCCGAAGAGAATCGCGGCATGACGTCCGAAACTCAATTGCTCCTTTTTGAAGCAAGCTGCAGCCAGCTGGTGCGTGAGAAAATTCAGCCGGCACTGCAGCGCGACGAATGGGTGATTTGCGATCGGTTTTTTGATTCAACCACGGTTTACCAGGATGCTGCGCGCCAGCTTGACCTTGGACTCGTCGAAAACTTGAACGCCTTTGCGATAAGCAATTGCCTTCCCGATCTTACCTTCGTGCTCGATCTTGATCGGGCCACCGCCCGATCGCGTCTTGGCAATCGAAAAAAAATCCGCGATCGCATGGAAGAAGAGTCTGACGAATTTCACGAGCCTGTGATCCGCACCTACCGAGAGCTGGCTGAAAACGAATCTAAACGTGTGGTCCTAATCGATGGCCGAATCTCGGTCGAGGCAATTGAGCAACAAGTTTGGAATGTCCTTACTCAACACTTTCCCAACCTTGGAAGGCATCAAATTCCAAACATCAGACATCAAACATCCTAAATGTCTTTCTCTGCCGATAGCGCGCTGGAATATTTGCAACGCGCCCACAAAAAAAACCGGCTCGCTCACGCCTATCTCATTTCCGGCCCGGCTGGGAGCGGAAAATCGGAGGTTGCCGCCCGGCTAGCTGCGGACTTGAACAAGACCACGCCGGAGAAAGTTCTGCGCGCGCAAGCGCCCGATGTTTTTGTGACCGAGCCCGCTTCGCGCTCGCGCAAAATTGTGGTCGATCAAATCCGCGGTCTCGAGCGCGCCCTCCAACTGCGCACCTACGCAAATCGCAAAAAGATTGGGATCATTCGCGATGCCGATCGAATGCAAACGCAGGCAGCGAATGCATTTTTGAAAACACTGGAGGAACCGCCGGAGAATTCGCTTCTGCTCTTGCTCACCGCCCTTCCGGAAGCACTGCCGGAGACAATTATTTCGCGTTGCTTGAGCTTGCCTCTTCGACCTTCGTCCGAGGTCGCGCCTTCGCCGCAGGAAGTGGAATTGTTGCAGCTGCTGTGCGCGACCGCGGAAGAAAAATCGCGTGGGATCGAGGGAGCATATCGGGTTTCGCAAGGAATCCAGGGCTTGCTTAATTCCATTCGTGAGCAGATCCGGGACGAACACGCAGCGGCATTGAAGCGAGAGGAAACGCGTTACCGTCATACCACCGACGGGGGATGGTTGAATGAGCGCGAGGATTATTACAAGGCGCTAACGGAAAGTGTGTATCGCGAGCGACGGAGTCGTTTGATCGAAACGCTCTTTCTCTGGTGGGCGGACGTGCTGCGCGCGAAGGTCGCAAAGACGGGGCGCCTGCTGGAAAGTTGCACAGAGGCGACAGAGAAAATCGCCACGCAATTGAAGACGGCGGCAGTGTTGAAACGAATTCGGCGTCTGGAAG
>QHPM01000232.1 GCA_003219095.1 Verrucomicrobiota bacterium | reverse complement strand
GAAATGCAAATTCCGGATTGTGGAAGACAGGGCCCTGCCTGTCTCGGACGACGGGCACCTTGCCTGATGGTAATTCTGGCCAACGGGCAAGACGCTCGTTGGTGCCACACCCAAGATCGCCGTGCTACAAACCGGCGCGATCAAGCAAGGAAGCGAGCACTTTTTCGGCTTCGAAAAATTCTCGCGCAATCTCGCGCGCTGCGCGCGAGTGACGGCGATAATTGGCATTAATTTCCCGAAGCGCTTCAGCGATTTCGGGAAGTTTGCGAAAACCGAAGAGTCCGCCGTGGTGGCCGTAGATTTTTGTGAAACCGGTTTCCTGCGTGACGACGGGTCGTCCCGCTGCCAGATAGCAGGCACTGCGATCGCTGAACCAGGCCGTGTTTAATCGAACATATTGATCCTTGGCGACGGTGAACTCAGCTTTTGATCGGCGAATGTAATCGCGATACCCCCAGTAATTCACGCTCAGATCGTGCGGGGAGCGAAATCGCCAGCCGGCGCTGGAAAACTTCGTTCGCGTCTTCTCGTCCTTAATATCTGTGGCCAGTTCTAATGTCTCGCCGGCAGCTTTCGGAGCATTAACGAAACGAATGAACTCGCGCGATTTGCTCCACAGATATTTCTCTCCGCGCCAGGTAATGTCTTTCAATCCGCTGGTCGACCAATTTGCAACGGAAGTGACAATGGCGCCTGATGGTGGTGGCCGCTGCGTTCTCCAAAGATCGGTGACAATGGGTTGTCGCGTTGGGAGCCAATGCAATCCATGGGCTGGGACCGGGAACTGTTTCGTGCCGACGTTCTCGCCGAAAGTAAAGAGCGCGTGATGCCCTCTGAGATAATCGATTGTCGATTGAACACACTGGTCGACCTTTATTTGTTCAACCCCCGGATCGCTCTCGACATAGAGAACTCGGTTACTCGCCAGCAGGTCGTCATTGAATTCCTGTGCGCCGCAAACATTCAAAATCGCATCGGCCGATTTATAAAGCTGACGGATTTTCCTCAAAGATAAACCCTGGGTCGGAAGTTTGGGCAAATAACGTGCGCAAAAAGACCAGCGATTTTTGAAACCAAATTCATTGGCCAGGCGACCGAGCAATTTCGTGGCGTAACTAAAATCGTTACTCGTGTCAAAAGTTTCTGCATTATAAGGAATGCGGGCGGAATCTTCGATGTAGTAAACCTCGTGACCGAGTCGTTGCAGGCCGACGATGTAGTGCACATGCTGCCAGATCACGCCGGCAATCGGACACGAGCCCATGAAGCCCATGACGACGATGCGCTTGCGCTTCATTGCGAAGAAAATGCCGAACGCCGAACTCCCAACACCCAATGTCGAACGCAGAAAGCGCTCCTCTGAATTCGGTATTGGGCGTTAGGCGTTGGACGTTGGACGTTCGCCACGGTCACTGGAATGTCTTCACAATCGCGGCCGGATTACCCGCGACGACGGAATTCGCCGGCACGCTCTTCGTCACCACCGCGCCTGCCGCCACGACGGAATTCTCGCCAATGGTAACGCCTTTCAAAACGATCGCATTCATTCCGATCCAAACGTTATCGGAGATCTTCACCGGGCGCGTTTCGAGTTTGGGGCGTGGCGGGCGATCTTTGTAGAATGGCGCAACGGCCTGAGCATCGACGAGTCGCTGCGCAGGCTCGAGCGGATGAAAATCCGAATCCGCGATCCCGACGTTCCAGGAGATTAAACAGTGCGATCCGATTTCAATCCGTTCGTCGGCCATGACGAGCGCGCCGTTCAGCAGGGTAAAATCACCAACGACGGCCGAGCCATTCACGCCGAGGGCAAAGGAACACCCGGCGTAAACTGAGACGTGATTGCCGAAGCAGAGGGCATGCGCCGCTTTCGTTTTCATAAAGCGAAAAACTTGCGCAGTTTCGCAATAAAAACCCTCGCCAAAATCGACGTTCGGCGGGATTGGGTGTGCCCACCAATCGCTTTCCACTCTACGGTCCGCGCCGACGTTGCTCATGTCGTAAATTTCCCGGAAGCGTAGAGTTTTGCATAAACGCCGCCGCGCGCGACCAGCTCCGGCCCGCGTCCCTGCTCGACCACGCGCCCATCTTCCAGAACGACGATCTGATCCACGTTGTGAATGGTGGCGATGCGATGGGTGACGATGATGGTAGTACGACCGCGCATCAGCTCTTTGATTGTTTCCATGATGGCGGATTCGGTGGTCGGGTCGAGCGCGGAAGTTGGTTCGTCGAGCAAAAGAATCGGTGCGTTTTTCAAAAAGGCGCGCGCGATTCCGATGCGTTGACGCTGGCCGACACTGAGATGGCCGCCTCGTTCGCCGACCTGGCTCTCGTAGCCATTCGGTAATTGCGAAATGAATTCATCAGCCTGCGCGCGCCGCGCTGCTTCGCGAATTTCCTCCTCGGTCGCATCTGGTCGTCCGTAGGCAATGTTCTCGCGCACGGTGGTAGAAAAGAGGAGCGTGTCTTGCAGGACGATGGCGATCTGCTGACGCAAAGATTTTTTGGTGATCTCGCGAATGTCGCGGCTATCGAGAGTGAGACGACCCAAAGTGGTATCGTAAAATCGCGGCACTAAACTGAGCAGCGTGCTTTTGCCCGCGCCGGTCCCGCCGACCAGTGCGATGATTTGGTTCGGCGCGATTTCGAGATTTACCCTGGTCAGAATTTCGCGGTCCGCATCGTAGCCAAAGCTC
>QHPM01000151.1 GCA_003219095.1 Verrucomicrobiota bacterium | reverse complement strand
GTGATGCGTTTGGTTGTTGGAATCATGCCGGCCCAATCGACCGCGGTCACTTGCACGCGCGGCGATTTTTGCGCTAGGACAATTCCCCAAATTCCCGAACCCGAGGCGAGATCGAGAACCCGCACTTGGTTTGTCGCATCGGCGAGTTTCAGATGGTCGGCCAACGCCAGCGCGCTGCCGTGACTCATCGGAATGATGTTTTCGACCAGCTCGCTAAAAAACTCGGTCCCGGGCCCCTCCTGATTTCGCGCTTCCGCCGGCCGCCCGGTACGAACGATTTCATCCAACTTCATCCAATGCTGCATCAGCCGCACCCGATTCATGCTGAAGAATCCGGCTAGAGTGCCGGGTTTGTTGCTGACGAGAAAGGCTTCGCTCTCCGGCGTGAGCGCATATTTATCGCCGCTTTTCTTGAGTAATTCGAGGCCGACGAGCGCGTTCATGATCGCGCGCAAACCTCGAACCGATGCTCCCGTTTGCCGGCTTATTTCTTCAACGTTCTTCGCTCCACCCGCGAGGGTGTCGAAAACCTTGTTCGCCACTGCCGCGCCAATGATCAACGGCGGTGCGTAGGCAGAACCAAACTGCATCAAACGCTCTGGAGTGACCTTGAGTTCCTCGATTTTCGCCATGGAAATTTCCGATGATAGGTTGAAACACCGATTGCGCACTTCCAAGCAAAAGGCAAAATGCTATCGATGGCGGACGAACCGGCCCGGTTAAGAATCGTCTCCTTCGCCATTCACTCGGCCCGCGGAGTGATTCGCGATCAATCGACGCGACGGCGTGTGATGTTCATCACCCTTGTGATTGCAATGCTCATGCTCTTTTTCGGCACCACTTTTCTGCAACCGTTCCTCTCACCACGCGAACATCCGGGATGGTTCGTCCTTTTTTGGGCCGCCTGCGCCTGGTTAACTCTGACTGCATTTCTTCTGGCGCTTTTCGATTTACTAATGGTGCGGGCCCAGGACCGTGACGCGCGAAAAATTTTGCGCAAAAAACTGGATCGCGATTGAACCAATATAAAACGCGCCAGGAAATGGAAGTAGACGAAGCCCGTCTGCTCGCGCCCTTTGCCCAAAAATCAGGCGAATCGCGAGGCCGGCAATTTGCCGAGCCGCGTCACGCTTATCGCACCGAATTTCAGCGCGATCGCGCCCGCATCATTCATTCCCGCGCCTTTCGTCGTCTGGAATACAAAACGCAGGTTTTCCTCAACGGCACCGGCGATCATTTGCGCACGCGATTGACTCACACGATTGAGGTCGCCTCGATCAGTCGCACCATCGCGCGGGCCTTGCGCTTGAATGAGGACCTGGCTGAAGCAATCGCTCTCGCGCACGATCTCGGCCACTCGCCTTTCGGACATTCCGGCGAAGAAATGCTGGCGGAATGCATGCGCGAGTACGGCGGGTTCGAGCACAACCGCCAAAGTTTGCGGGTCGTTGAATTGCTCGAGAACCCGTATCCGAAATTTCCCGGCTTGAATCTTACCCTCGAAGTGCGGGAAGGATTGGACAAAACGCAAGTGAGCTCACTCGAAGCCCAGATAGCGGATTTGGCCGATGAGATCACTTATTACAGTCACGACCTCGACGACGCGATCGACTTTGATGTTCTTAATTTTGCGCAGCTTGAAGAAGTCGATGTCTGGAAAGTGGCGGCCGATTCGGTGCGCGCACGTTACCCCCATTTACGCGAGCCGGATCTGCACAAGCTCATCATTCGCGACGTCATTGATCGTCAGGTGCAGGACGTGATCGTGACCAGCGCGGAGCAAATCACATCAGTGAAGGTTCAATCACGAGAGGACGTCCGGAATCTGCCCATCCTCGTTCGATATGGCGCCGAACTGGCGGAGGCCAATCGCGCGCTCCGGAAATTTTTGTATCAAAATGTTTACTACCACCCGCGGGTGGCGGAGGTAAACAAACGCGCGTGCGAGATGTTGCGAAAAGTCTTCGAAAGTTATCTTCTCGATCCGAGTCGGCTTGGAGATGCGGCTGCGCGCCGGATCGAGAGCGAAGGGTTGCATCGAACGGTATGCGATTACATCGCCGGTATGACCGATCGATATTTAATGGAGGAATATGCCAGACCGGGAAATTGACTCAGATTCAGCCTGGCGGGTGAAATCCGAACTGGGCCTGTAGTTCGCCCCAGAGCCAATCAACAAACCAATCTTTTTGGATTGAGTTTGCTTCCGCGGCGGCAAGCGCTTCGGCTTTTTCGACGTTGCCGTTCAAACAGTGGAGGTAAATGAGGAGGAAGAAGTCATTGATATTGGAGAAGCCGCGATCCTTCTCCGTTTCGAGTAGTTGGATGGCGGCGGAAAAATCGCGTCGGGCCAGAGCTCCCGCTACCAGATCAGGCGATGCTTCTGCCGGCACGGAATGCGATCGCGCAGCGAGTTTCTCAGCGAGGGCGAGACGAAACTCATCGCTATTCTGAACAGCCAGAACCGGCGTGCGCAGTCGGCTGTGACGTAAATAAAGATCGAGATCGGCCAACCAGTTACTCCCCGACATCTCCGAAATGAATCGCGTTTCGCGGACGAGAAAGAAAAGATCGAGGGACTTTCGCCATTCCTGGGGCCAGATTTCTTTGATAAAAGAAGAGGAAAGAAAACGACCAAGCGCGGAGGAGGTGTCGAAGTAATTGCGGCCGAACTGATATGCAGCTTTCAGGTCGGGATGCGCGTCGGTCAAACGTTTGGGATAAAAATCGCTCAACGGTTCGACGCCCTGGGTGATCCGATCGATTTCTTTACTATCCATCACAAATAAGCCGGACATTTGTTCGGGCGACTCGATACCGATCCGACCCAAGTCCGAGCGCATCTTCGTTTCGCGCCAGAATAAGCGAGCTAACTCCAGATCCCGCGGTTGAAGCGGGCCTTTGCTTCCCATCATGATCCATTCCAAATCGCACGTCGCCCAAACAGACGCGTTCGGGAAGGCATTGTGGAAAGCGCGCAGAATTGCCTTCGTCTCGTCTGTCGTTAGTTGGGCGAGGGGCAACCAAAACGTGGCAATACCGCCGTCCTTGAGACGGTCATGCATGAGTGCGAAAAACTGCTGGGTGTAGAGATTGACCGTGCCGGCTACCTTCAGGGGAGGCGGCTCGCCGGTGATAATGTCGTAGCGATCCGGGCTGGCTTGGAGAAAGAAGCGGGCGTCCTGGACAAACGTCGTGACGCGAGGATCGCGCAGCGGATTTGAGTATTCGCTACCGGAATAAGAACCGGCGAGATCGAAAACTTCCTGCGAAGTATCGACGACATCAAGATGCTTAAGAAGCGGATCGCGAGTGAACGCGTCGGCAGTAATGCCAACGCCGTAGCACAACAGAAGGGCACTCTCGCTTTGCGGGCGAAGCGCCAACGGGAGGTAAGCGAACAGGCGCATATAGCGCTGACTGCGGGGATGCGTCCCTGACATCGAGTAAGCATTCGTTACCAGTCGATAATAGTAGGGCTCACCGAAGAGATCGCGACGCAGCAACTGAAGAGTGTCAGCGGTGCCTTCGACTTTTTGCTGCAAGATCGATTGATCAACTTCAAATGGACGCCGTGCGTTTTCGAAATGCGTTTCGTTGCGGTGATATGGAAAGATGGTGAGGATGAGAACGAACAATGCGGCAAGCGCAATCAACGCGATTCCAACTGGTTTCCGCACAGACCAGCTTTGTTTTTGGCAGGTGAAAAGAGCGAGAGCAGCGTAACCCGTGGCGGACAGGAGGAGGCTCGATTGGAATCCGAGCCAGGGCAGCAGGACAAAACCCGCGAGTATTGGGCCAATAGCGGCGCCAACAGTATTAAATAGAATCGTGAGACCAGTGCTATTCATCCGATTGGTTAGTTCTTCCTGCACGCAGGTCGCGATTAGCGGAAGCACGATTCCGGAGAGAAATGCCACCGGAAACATCAAAGCGAAGGATAGTCGCGCGATCTCGGGCCAGGACTCGATGTGGAAGTCTTTGCTATCACTGAGAAGGACCGGCACCGGAAAAAACACGTAGGATAAAAGTGTCCCAATTGCGGCGAGGAGAAAAAGAATCGGAAGAATTTTTCGAGGTGTTGCGAAACGGATCCCGCTGGCAGCGAGACTGCCGAGTCCAATTCCGGCCAGAACAACCGCGAGCATGGTGCAAAAAGCGGTCGAGCTGGATGCGACATACAAGCGCATGAAGCGGAACCAGATTAGCTCGAGGCCAAGAAAGAGGGTTCCCGTGCCCAGACTAGTAAGAAGTAGCTTCCACGGCGTCCGTTTTCCTAACGAGAGTTGGAAGTTGGTTGCTTCGGCAGCCGCGCGCACTGTTCCGCAAAAGAGCCATGCGATTCCAGCGGCAGCGAGACCGAGGCAAGCCGCCGTCAATCCCGTGCCAGGAAGGCCAAATTTTTGGATCAGGTAACCTTCTCCTACCAGAGCGCCCGCCACAGCCCCGAGCGTGTTAAAACCGTAGAAAGCGCCGATGACGCGACCGAATTGCCGGCGGTATAAGAGAGGCTCCTCCAGCAACACAGGCAGGGTCAATCCCATGGCCGTGGTCGGAAGAAGCAGGACCAGGAATGAAATTGAGAAGCGCAGGATGTTCAACAGCTCCTGGTGATGCCAAAACGCTTGAAAAATGGGACGCAGCCATTGTCCAAGCAGGGGAAGTCCAAATACCAGGGTGCAGCCAAAAACGGCGACGATCGATTCCAATGCCGCGTAGACGCGAAGGGGTCGAACCCGCCGGAGAGTCGAACGCGCCGCGATCGCACTTCCGAGAGCGAGACCGGCCATGAAGCTCGACAGAATCAAAGCGGCGGACCAGACCGAATTGCCAAAAGCTAATCCGCTCAGCCGGAGCCAGAGAGTTTGAAAAAGAAGGGCGCTGCATCCGGAGAGAAAAAGAATCAGGGAGACGAGGGCAACGCGCACGAGTTCGAAACGTGCTATGCCGCCCTGGGCATCGCAACCGGGTAACTGGCTATGCGGCCGCGTTGCCGGTTTCTTCGCGCAGATATTGAATGACGAGACGCAGTCGCGTATTCAAGTCCAGCTCCTCGAGCACTTGCTGACGGCGCACCGGATCCTCAATGAAAGTCGAAGCCATCAGGTCGGCCAGCATCGCCAGATCAGTCATGTCGGTGACGTATCGGTCGATCTTTGTCGGTAACTGTCGGCCAAGGGTCTTAAAGCGAGCGTAAAGCTCCAGGACCTTGGTCCCGAGCGCGTCTGTTTCGACGGTCGTTTCGTTATCGGACCGAAGGGTTTCGAGTTCGGCGATGGGAAAGGGATGCAATTGCAAAAAATCGGCGAAGCGTACGCGTTGCAGACCTTGCAAAATCAAATTGGAAGTGCCATCGCCACGACCGACGCAGGCACGGATCAGTCCAATCGTCCCGACCTCGAAGAAGTCATCTTCGGTTTTCCATTGGACGCTCTCGGGGCGGAGGAGCGCGACGCAAAACATTCGCTCGTGCGCGAGGGCGTGCGCGAGCATTTCACGGTAGCGCGGCTCAAAGATGTAGAGCGGGAGCAGTGCGTGCGGAAAAAGGACCGCACCCGGCAACGGCATCGCCGGCGCCTGTTCTGGTAAAATTGCCACTTCCTTCATCGGTTCGAAATACGAGAGGCAAAATTCGCGCCAAATTTGCCTCCGTAACGAATTCGCGCGCCCGACTATTTTTTTGTTTAGAAATCGTGTTGGCCGCGGTGTTGCCGAAGGGTGAGCTGTCCGTCATGGAGCGGATGGCGAAGGGGAGCGAAAATAAAAGACGAACCGGCCTCGCGAAAAAACAGGCGCGAGATTGGCCCGAATTTTCCTGTTGCCATTACGCACAAGCGCATCGACGAAAGCTCGCTCCACAAGAATTCGAACAAAGTGAGCAAATCGCGAAGGGCTTCTGCTCGAGTCACGACTTTGAAAACGTCTGCGCCAGCTTTGCGGGCGCCGAGTAATTTTTTATGCAGAACAGCAGCTTCGGGCGTGCGCTTGAAATCGTGAAAGGAACAAATTCGGCCCACGCGCAAACGGCGTGCTTCGTCCCACACTGCGCGTAACTCATGCAATGAACGCAATTCAATATCGACGAATTTTGCCTGAGGGAGAAATTTCAAGAGCAGATTGGGCCGGCCAGACCGCAATTTCTTGCCGCCCTCGGCTGGGTGCCGTGCCGTGATGATGAGGGGCCGGCGGAGCTGCAACAGTTGCGACTCGCGCAAGTTCGGCAGATGGTCGAGCCGCAGTTCAAACAAGTCCGGCGGAGCGCGCATTCTTGTTGCAAGGCGCAGTTCATCGATTGAGGCGATTACACCGACGAGAGCGCAGGCCGGAATTTTGCTCCTGCGATGCGCGTTCATAATCTATAATTCTCGGATGCTTGCGCGGAAACAGGAATTGAACACGCAGCTGCCTATGTGCCTACTGCGCACTATTTCCGCGGTCCTCACCGGACTGGGAGCGAGGTGACGCTTCGCCGTCCGCCGCCGCCAGCATTCGCTCAACATATTTGGCCAGAATATCGAACTCAAGATTTACCAGGTCTCCCGCGTGCGCATTTTTCAAATTGGTGTAACGACGCGTATGGGGAATGATCCACGTGACAAAGCTTGTCGGCTTCACTTCTGCAATGGTTAAGCTGATCCCGTCCACTGCGATTGATCCCTTTTCTGCCACATAGCGAGCGCGATTATCCGGCAACGCGATCTCAAGGCGAGAATCCAATTCCGCAAAAGCAATGATGCTGGCAGTGCAATCGATGTGGCCCTGCACGAAATGTCCTCCCAGGCGTGCATCGGCAGCGAGCGCACGCTCGAGATTAACCGTGCTGTCGCGCTTGAGCGTACCGAGGTTGGTGCGCGCCACGGTTTCCTCCAGAACATCGAACGTGACTTGTTCATGCCGATGCGATGCCACCGTAAGGC
>QHPM01000231.1 GCA_003219095.1 Verrucomicrobiota bacterium | reverse complement strand
AACAGCGTAGGCGCGACATCGGCCAGGATGCCATCGCGGCAGGCAAAATTTGCCGCGTCTTTCGCAACGTAAATGACGTTCACAAGGTTGGTGGTATGCGCGGTGTTGGGCGAGCCGTCGGGGTTCCGCATCAATTCACAATTCCCATGATCTGCCGTAATGAGGCCCTTTCCGTCGAGGGCGAGCAGCTCCGGAACAATCCGGGCAACGCAGGCATCTACTGTTTCAACGGCCTTTATTCCGGCTTCGACGACGCCGGTGTGGCCAACCATGTCCGGATTGGCGAAGTTTAAAATGATGAGATCATATTTCGCCATTCGCGCGCAAACTTCGTCGGTAACTTGCACTGCGCTCATTTCCGGTTGCAGATCGTAGGTCGCGACTTTGGGCGAGGGCACGATTTTGCGCTCTTCCCCCGAGAACGCGCGCTCAACTCCTCCATTAAAAAAATAAGTGACGTGCGGATACTTTTCCGTCTCCGCGATGCGTAACTGCGTCTTGCCGGCGGCACTGACGACTTCGCCGAGAATGTGCACCAAATTTTCCGGCCCGAAAATGTAGGGGGAGGGGTATGTCACATCGTACTGCGTCAATGTCACAAAATGGACACGCGGCCAAACCCCACGATCGAAGCCACCAAATTTTTCGAAGAGAAAGGCCTGCGAAAGTTGACGGGCGCGATCAGCACGGAAATTAAAAAACAAGACGACATCGTCATCGCGCACGCGTTGTTCACCGACATGCGAAAAAATCAGCGGGGGCATGAATTCGTCGGTCTTGCCTTCCTCGTATTTTGCCGCCAGCGCCTCGGACGGTGATGTCTTCATCTGCTCGCCCTGCCCGTGGACGATCGCATCCCATGCCTTTTTGGTGCGGTCCCAGCGGCGATCGCGGTCCATCGCAAAATAACGACCGATGACGGTTACAATTTGCGCCCCGCTTTTAGACAAAGCCTTTTCGCATCCGCGCAAAATCTCCGCGCCACCGGTAGGCGACGCGTCCCTCCCATCGGTAAACGCGTGAACAAAAATTTCCTTCACTCCTGACTCATGCGCTGCCTGCGCCAGGGCAAGGAGATGCAGATAATGACTGTGCACGCCTCCGTCAGAAACGAGCCCGAGCAAATGCAAACGATGATTGCGCGCCTTTTGGAAACTTTCCTGGAGCACGGCATTGTGCGCCAGCTCACCGGCAGCAAGCGCTTTGTTAATTCGCGTCAAATCCTGATAAACGATCCGGCCGGCGCCAAGATTCAGGTGCCCGACTTCGGAATTTCCCATCTGCCCTTTCGGCAATCCGACATCTTCCCCGCTCGCGCTCAATTTTCCCATCGGATACTTGGCATAGAGCTGATCGTGAAAGGGGGTGTGCGCCAGCAAGGTGGCATCGCCATTTTCCCTGGCCCGATCGCGGCCGCCGGGATTAATTCCCCAACCATCACGAATGATCAGCATCACCGGTCCGCTCATCGCGCGCAATCTGCCGACGGTGCAAGGTCAGACAAGCGATTTCCCATGGCTACGGGATTGACAACGCCCTGTCGGCTTATTCACATCGCGCCATGAAGTGGAGGAACCAGATACTCGCTTTGATTTGCCTTCTCGTTTTTGCCGCGCTCGGCGTTCTCTATTTCCAAAATTGGGTCGTGCAAAAACCGTTCGGAATTATTTTGTTTATTGGCGAAGGACTGACCGCACAACGAACGGCGGCGACGCGGGTCTATATCGGGGGCGCAGACAATCCGCTGGCGATGGACGGGTTGGAGTTTTCGGCGCGATTGCGCAATCACTCGGCGGATTTCGCAGTACCCGACTCTGGCGCAGCCGCCTCTGCGCTGGCAACGGGAATGAAAGTAAAGAACGGAACGATTTCCGTAGCAGAATCGGGCGCTGCGCTGAAAACGATTCTTGAGATCGCCCAGGATGAAGGTCGCGCGACCGGAATTGTGACTGACGGCGCGCTGACCAATTCGACCGCGGCAGCGTTCTATGCCCACGCCAGCAACGCGAAGCAGCCCCGGGAATTTGCCAGCACGCTGATTGAGCGGGGCGCGGTCGACATTGCACTCGGTGGCGGAGCGGGCGAGTTTAACAAAGAAAAGTTGGATCGGGCACGGATTCGTGTCGTTCACAATTTGCCCGAGCTCGAACAAACCACAGGATGGCAACAGCCACGCCTCCTCGGACTCTTTGCAGCCAATGATCTGCCGTTTACCGACGAAGTCGCAGCACGGACCGAACAACCGTCCCTGGCGGATATGGTGCGACGGGCCATCGAGCTTCTTCAGATTAACCGTCACGGATATGTTTTGGTTGTGGACGCTCATTTGATGGCTGCGGCCGCCTGGCAAAATTTGGGTGAACGGACGCTGCGCGAAACCGCCGAGCTCGACCGCGCTGTTCGGGTTGGACGGGAGTACGCAGGTAGAAACGCCGCAATCATCGTGTGTGGTGATGCGGCAAT
>QHPM01000311.1 GCA_003219095.1 Verrucomicrobiota bacterium | reverse complement strand
GTTGGTGTCGGAGTTGGTGTTGAAGTTGGCGTTGGCGTTGGAGTCGGCGTCGGTGTCGGTGTCGCTGTTGGCGTTGGTGTCGGAGTCGGTGTCTCGGTTGGCGTGGGGGTCGCGGTTGGTGTTGGAGTCGGCGTTTCGGTTGGAGTGGGTGTCGGCGTCGGTGTTGGCGTCTCGGTCGGCGTGGGGGTCGCGGTTGGTGTTGGAGTCGGCGTTTCGGTTGGAGTGGGTGTCGGCGTTGGGATCGGCTCAACCGTCACAGCAACGTCGCTCGCGCCAGAGCTTGCACCATCAAACGCGGTCAGGCGCAGCGAGTAATTACCTTCGGCTGAAAATGTCGCGGTAGTGCTTCCTGCATTTGCATTGCCGAAGTTCACTATTCCGGGACCGCTCAGAATATTCCATTGGTACGTTAAATCTGCCGGCGGATTCGGCAGACCGTCATCGGTAGCCCAGCCGCGCAGGGTCGCCTGATTGAGCATAGTGATGGTTTGATCTGGCCCGGCATTCACGATCGGTGGCTGGTTTGGGGTTGGTGTAGGAGATGGAGGCGGCGATGGTGCGGAATACACTGTTACAACCACTGTGTCGTCACCCGAAAGCGCGCCATCAGTCGCGGTCAATTGCAGCATGTATGTGCCTTCGGTAGTAAAAGCGGCTGTCGTGCTGGCTGCGGCCGCGTTGCCGAACGTAACCGAGTCGGGGCCAATTAGCTCACTCCACTGATAACTCAGCGCTGCGGGTGGATTTGGCAGGCCATCGTCCGTCGCGAATCCGCGCAGAGTCGCCTGGTCTGACAAGGTGATTGTCTGGTCTGGACCTGCGTTCGCGACTGGCGCTGCGTTGTTGGGCGGGGACTGAGCAATCACTTTGAGCGCAGCAGCAAGTAAGAGCGCGCCGAGAGCCAGCAAAAGTAAAAACGCGCCGAATAGATCGCCGGCTCTGAAGTTTTTCCACTGCTTCACTGAAGTTCCATGATTGGGCGCTGCCAGTGATAGGTGGAGCGTGAAAATTTTGAAAGATCTTTTTGCTCTTTTTGCGTATAATATTCATAGTAGTGAGAGTTATTAGTTGTGAATATATTTGGCTGTCCGAGGTCGTCAGCTCGGTCTGTTTATTTCTCGCTAGGATTACGCCTCATGCAACGTGAAAAGCGGCAGGCGAAAATTTGCGGGCAGTTAGCTCAGTGATAGAGCGGCTGGTTTATACCCAGTAGGTCGTGGGTTCGAAGCCTCACATCCATGTCTGCCGGTGGCTGCGCTCGCCTAATTCCTGTTAGCGTAGATATTTTTCCTGGCAAATACCTCACTAGATGTCAAAGTCCTCTCCGGGAGACGGCTTGATCGACTTCAGCCCGAATCAATTGTGAGCGTGCAACAGGCAAAATGTTGCGTCGCGATTTTTCTCGCCACGTTCGCCGCGTTCCGCGCCTCGGCCGGTGCAGCCGTTATATTAATGGATAAGGGAATATTCCTGGCCGGTCCGTTCGGTGTTCCCGATATTCACCAGCCACCGTGGGCCTCAGGGGAAGCGGTTTTCCTTTCGGGATCGCCTGCAACTGCTCCTTACTACCTCAACGAGTTTGTGCTGAACAGCGATGCCTCAGCTGGCCAATTCAGCAATAACGGTTGGGTGAACGGCGGCGCGTTCAACGTCAGCGTTATCCAGAACGGAACGTCGTTCTCTCTTTCCTGGGACCTGAGTAACACCCATTTTACGGCTGCTTATCTCTCAATCAATTTCGACAATATCTTTTATCACGTCTACCAGACCGATGATGCAGTGACGCTCTCCACGCAGGTAGAGGTGACTGGCAACTTGAGAGATCAGATCTCGCACATCAGGTTCTTCGGTCACCGCGTTCCCGAATCGGGCACCAGCGGGGTGTTCCTGGTCGTCGCCTTAGGTTCGATTGTGCTAATGCGCCGGTTACTGACCTAATCTTTATTCCTGAGCTACCGCTTAGTTTCTGATGCAATCCCGCAGTTCGGGTTGGTGGCTGAACATTGCGAAAGTAAATCCCGACCTGGTAGTTCGCGATGTTAATGGGAAGGTCAACACTGTGCGCTACGACGCGGTGAACGCGATGTTGCTCAACGAGTTCCCGAAAGAACACCGCAAAGTGCAATTGGAGATCAACGCGGGGCAGCAGCAGAAGCACTTGAGTTTGCTTTTGCAAAGCAGGAGGCGACTATCTATTGGCACAAAAAAGTTGTCAGCCGCTCGCTGTTGCAGCGCGCTTGTTTGGTTGTCGGGCTCGCATATTTAGGTCTCTTGCCCGCCCCGAAAGCTTTCGTGGTTACCCACCTCGTCGATGGTCACGTGTTGAGAATTTTGCGGCGCGTCGAATCGGTAGCGTTTTCGGTAACGCCACCGTTTTCGCATCGAGGCGTCGGTGGTTAAGAGTCAGCAGGTCTGCCAATTGAACTAACGGTGCTCGTTGGAGGCTTAAACTCTTAAAATTGTTAAATCGTTAAAGTGAAAGAGTTCTATTCGTTTTGACGATTTAACCTTTCACACTTTTAACGTCAACGCGACGACTCACGCCTGGGTATGGCGGGCATAATGATTCTCGACTCCCTTCGGAAGCAGACGCTTGCGGCCTCGTTGTCGCCGACGCGCGAGAGTGGCACGGCCACCCTTCGTTTTCATGCGCGCACGAAAACCATGCTGGCGCTTTCGGGTTCGTTTCGATGCCTGATAGGTGCGTTTCATTTGCCCATTGTAAAGTGGGACGGGAAAGGTAGAAATCACACTGCCGTTGTCAACGACAGTTCTAGAGGGCAGGCCGCGGCGAGCGCCACCAGTGAAATTCGGCGTTTGACACAAACGTCGCTCCAATGCCTAGCGCTTCGACTTTATTCGCCAAAACCGTGAGTTGCCACTGCCCGCTTTTTCGATGATAAACCCACAATGAGTCATGTCGTCATTGAGCCGGCCACGGCCGAAGACTTGGACGAATTGTCCGATCTGCTCGGCGAGCTTTTCAGTGAAGAGAGCGATTTCCGGCCGAATAAGGAGAAACAACTACGCGGGTTGCGATTGATTTTCGAGCAGCCGAACCGTGGACGTGTTTTTGTTCTCCGACGCGATCATTCCATCGTCGGGATGATTAACTTGCTCTTTACCATCAGCACAGCGGAAGGCGGCTTCGTTATTTTGCTGGAGGACCTTGTCATCCACAAATCGTTTCGCGATCACGGTTACGGCTCGCAATTGCTCGAACACGCCATCGAGTTTGCCCGCAAGAAAAACTTCCTTCGCATCACCTTGCTAACCGATCGACCCGAAATCAAATCCCAGGCGTTCTTCAAACGCCACGGTTTCTTCGAATCAGCGATGATCCCGATGCGGCTGCTGATCACGCCGGAAACTTCGCAAACCGACGTAACCTTGTAATCGAAGTTCCAGCCAACCGAACGTCAAGGAGGTAACAACATGCGCGGCGGATCGTTTAAGTTATTTCAAGTGGCGGGCATTAGTGTTTATCTGCATTTCACCTGGTTTTTGGTTGCCTGGTACCAAATTAGTTCCGCCAGTTACCGTTTTCATCGGCCGATTTGGCCCGTGATTGAATATATCGGACTGTTCATCATCGTTCTTCTACACGAATTCGGACATGCATTTGCTTGTCGCTCCACCGGCGGGCGTGCCGATCGCATTGTGTTGTGGCCGCTCGGGGGCCTGGCTTTCGTTGACCCACCGTTACGCGCGTCTGCAGTTCTCTGGAGCATTATCGCAGGCCCGCTCGTCAATGTGGTACTCTTCCCTATCCTGCAATTACTCGTGATGGTTACGGGACGCCACGGATTTATCGACATCTCTGCCGACCCACATCGGGTTCTTGTGGACCTTTGGGCGATAAACGTCCTATTGCTTTTGTTTAACTTGCTGCCGTTCTATCCGTTGGATGGCGGCCAGATTGTTCGGGCATTGCTCTGGTTCAGGATCGGCCCGAGCCGAAGCTTGCGCGCGGCGGCCGTGATTGGAGTCGTCGGCGCCGGGCTGCTGGCATTGTTTGCGATCTTGAAAAGTTCGATTTGGTTCGGCATTCTTGCGTTTTTCATTTTCAGCCAGGCCGGGGCGGCTTTTCAACGCGCCAACCAGATGGAGTTGGAAGCGGATCTCGCGGCCCGCGGGGCCGAAACGACTCCGCCGGCGTCACCAATTACCGGCGAGAATCCGGCGCCGCGGCGTTAAAGTTGTTTCTCCGCCTTCACCTGTTCGATCAAGCGTTTGCGAAAATCTGCGCGGAATAGAATTTCATCCGAAGCAATCTCGACCGGTTTTCGGCTTGGTTCCGCAAGATTTTTCTGCGCAAATACTCTTAATTCCTGGATTCGGGCTGGATCGTCGAAAAAAGTAAAAAGACCTGGCAGATAGCTGTTGGCGTTGAGGGCATCGACCTTTGCAATCAACGCTTTCAGATTCTCTCTGGCGAATTCCCAGGCGAGGTCCGGCCGATCGCTTTCACGGGCAGCTTTCGAGACCATGAAAACGGCGCGGCTGGTCGGGAGCTCATCCGTCAAGGCAATGGCTAACGATTTTTGGATTAGCCTCGGATCGGTGGCGAAAGCAAGCGCGTCGTAATAATTTTGCTTTTCTTCGGTGCTCGTTGTTTTCAAACCGAGCTCGTGCAAGTTCTGCCAGGCGGTGGCGTCGCCGTAGCGCATCGCAATGGCGAAGATTGGCGGCCGCAGATCGGCCGGAACACTCGATCGGTCCTTCAAATAGTTCTCGAAGTTTTGTCGGCATATTTTGATGACTTCTTCGTCGCCCAACAAGCCGAGTTCCTGGACAAGACTGGCGCGCAACAGCGAAGCTGTCATCGGTTCGCCGGATTTTGGCTGCAAGGTGAGAGTATCGAGAGTAGGTCGCAAAACTCCCCGCGCGTAGCGGCGGAATTGTTCTTGCTCCGGTGCGCCGGCCAGAAGGTGGTTGATTGAATTGAAGGCGTTGATGATTTGGTCCCGAACGCCGAGGGCGGTGCTCGGCGGCAGCCGATCAATCAGACCAGCGTAAAAGCTCAAGGATTGGCGACCAGCCTGAACAAACGCCCACGCATCGCTCAGCAAATTCACCTGATCGGGCACGTTCATCCCGGGCAAACTCGCGAGCAGTAACTTCCACGACTCTTCATCGTACGCGACGCGGTAATTGCCCGCGCCTTCGACGTTCAGTTTCAGCGCGCGATCGAGCGGGACATCTTCAAGCATCGCTGTTTTCTCCGGCATCAAGAGCATGGCCGGCGCGCTCTGGCCATCAATGAAATAGGTGAGGGGAATTTTCCAGGTCGCCTCTGAGTTATCGCGAAAATTAACGGTGAAACGCTCTTGTGAGAGCGCGACTTTGCCATTGGCTGCCCGTTTCACATTCACGACCGGAAAACCGGGCTGCTCGGTCCAGCCGGCCGCAATTTCGCTAACAGGTTTGTCGGAAGCCTCGCTCAGCGCATTCCACAAATCAGCGGTTGTTGAGTTGGAATATTTGTGAGCCTGCATGTAACGCCGAATTCCATCGCGAAAGGGTTCTTCGCCGAGAAAACTTTCGAGCATGCGCAGAAAAGACTGCCCCTTTTTGTACGTTATATCGTCGAAAGCGCTGTTGGCCTCGGCTTCGGTGGCGACTTTCTGCTGGATCGGGTGCGTGGTTGCGCGAGCATCGCCTTCCATTGCCTGTTCCTTGGCAATCCCAATCCGCCGGGTGGGATCTCGTGGAGTGCCTTTCTCCAGCCAGACTTCCCATTGCGGATTAAAACGAGCGGTGCATTTCGTGCCCATCCAAGAAGCGAATCCTTCGTTAAGCCAGAGATTGTCCCACCACGCCATGGTAACGAGATCTCCGAACCATTGGTGAGCCACCTCGTGCGCGATCACTTCGTAAACGCGTTGCCTGGTTGCGGCCGAAGAATTTGCCGGATCAAATAGCAATGCCGTTTCGTAGTAGGTAATTCCGCCCCAGTTTTCCATCGCGCCACCGAATCCTCCGGGAATTGCAAGCTGGTCTAGCTTCGGCAGGGGATAGGCAACGCCGAAGTATTCGTCGTAATAATGCAAGATCTGGGTGGTAGCTTCCAACGCATAACGCGCGCTCTCCGCTTTTCCTTTTGTGGTGGTGATGCGCAGCTTTACGCCGTCCACTTCAGATTCGATCGCGTCGAATTCGCCCGCGCAAAAAACATTCAAATAACTGGACATCGAAGGCGTCGGTTGAAATTCCACCTCGCGGCCATCCGCGACTTTCTTTTCACTTGCAATCGGCATGTTCGAAAGCGTCATCCAATTTTCCGGAACGACTGCCGTTAACTGAAAGCGGGCACGAAAAACCGGCTCATCCCAGCAAGGGAAAAGTCGCCGCGCATCAGTGGCTTCGAATTGCGTTCCGAGAAACATCTTCTTAGCGCCTGTGCCTTGCTCCTGATATTTGGCGTAGAAAAGGCCGCGACCGAATTGATTGATTTTACCGCTGAACCGAACCGCCAGGGTGTGCTCCCCCGGCCTTAATTCTTCAGGCGTCGCAATTGTCAGCAACTCGCTTTTGGCGTCGAATTTGATTGCCGTTTTCGGGACAGTTTTGCCGTCAATTTCCGCATCAGCAACCGCGAGCTCGAGCGCATTCAAAACGATCTCATGAGTCGGTTGCTCGACATTTAGCTTTACTGTCTCGCGGCCAGCGAAGGTGAGTTTTTTGAGGTCGGGTTTAATCCAGATCGCATATGCAATCGGTCGAACGTGTTTTGGCAATTTGCCGGGGGTGCTGGCGAAGTCGAAAGGCTTTTCAGCGTGGAGAGAAGTCACAGCCGCAAAAAAATAGACCAGAAAAGCGAAGCGCATCCGCTCACTAAACAATAGCGGGAATAAATTGCACCTCCTTGCGCCAGCAAGCTAGCTCACAAATGCCGCAAAATGTAGAGTTAACATTTGGGTGTCGCATATGCGATACTTGAATGTTCACTCCTAAAAGCGGGACGCTGACCGTCGCCTACCTGCGGACCGCGAATGATCAGGGGGCTTGCTTTGCTCAATCTCGCTTTGGTTTCCAGCAATAGCTTTTGCTCCTGAAAAAGTTTGAGATTGAGAACATAGGCATCAGCTTTCTCGCCCCGGGAATCGACATGGAGGGAGAAATACTTGCTGCTCGCGAGCCAATCTTCTTCGCCGGTTTTTAATGTCTTGCGCGCTTCCCCGATAAGCTGGAACTGGGAATAACCAAAAAGTTTTCGCAGTGTTCCTTCAATTTGGGTTACTTCAGCCGGCGTCGGTTCGATCGGTGGCGAATTCGTCGCGATGATTAATCCACTCCAGACTGTTTGTTCTGGAAGTGATCCCCCGCTACTAAGCGCGACGGAGAGTATCGCGATCAGTAACAAAAGACGCGGTCTCATTGCTATTTTGCCGCGTATTCGGGCGGCAACGATTGCAGACCATCCACCCACAGTACCGTCACGTGATCGTCCTTTTTCTGAAACATCGTGATGGTTGCGTTCGGACTTACCGTCGGATCGACTTGAGCGCCCAGAATCTGAGTCAGATACTGAGACTGACTCGGCGGCGTCCCTTCCCGAAATACCAGCACGGTACAAATCGCGAAGACCGCGAGCGAAGTGATGCCGCCCCAAAGCAGCCGGCGAATAGTCCACCAGCCGGTCCGGATCGCGTCGGGCTCCGATCGGATCGGCGCGTTCTCACGATCCAAACGTCCCCGTAATTGATGGCTAAAGAAATCAGCGTTGCTTAGCGCCATCGCTTGCTCGCGCAAAAGAGAACCGACTTGTTTCGCATTCTGCTTTTCCGCTTCCGCTGCAGTTCTATCCGGGAGCGAGGCCAGGAACTTCTCCAGCTCACGACCTGTTAGCTGGTCGTCGATCCAGGCTGTCCACTTTTCCTCAAACGTTTTCATAAACATCCCTCAATAGGTTCTGCAGTTTTTTGCGCGCATAAAACAGTCGTGACATCACCGTGCCGATGGAACAGCCGAGTGCTTCCGCAATCTCGTGATATTGCATGTCTTCGGTTTCCTTCATCAAAATCACCGCGCGATGTTCCGGGGAAAGTTGCGCAATCGCCTGGTCGATCCTTGTCCGCACCTCCTGCCGCTCCATGCGTTGGTGCGGCAACGGCTCGGCTTGCGGAACAGTTTTCGAGGCCGGATCGATTTCTCGCAATTGAACATTGTCATCAAATTCTGTGCCGCCTCCTTTGACCTGTTTTTTGCGAAGCCAATCGATGGTCACATTCATCACGATGCGGTAGAGCCACGTATAAAATGACGACTTCCCGCGAAAGCGATCGATGGATTTCCATGCTTTCACGAAGCTGTCTTGAGCAAGATCCCAGGCATCCTGCTCGTTATGGACCATGTTATAGATCATTCCAAAAACTCGGGTTCGGTAGCGCACTACCAGCTCATCAAATGCCGCGCTGTCACCTTTCTGGCACCGTTTTACCAGCTCCAGTTCAGAGACATCGGGTTGAGCCACAGACGCTTCCGTTTGCATAATTGGACGGAGGCGGAGCGATTTAATTCATTCAACCCTGAAGGCCTTCGGAGCCGAAGCGCCGGCGCCATTCGCAGCGATATTCCCCGATCAGCGTGATAATCCCGTCGCGCACTTGGAAAAGCCGCTGTAAAAGGACCCCATGCTGGGGTGCGGCGATTCGCTTCTCGCGCAGGAGCGCCGCGGCCGCATCCATCGACAGGGTGATCGCTTTTAAGGCACGTTTCAAATAGGCGATCGTCATTCCGATTTCATCGACATCTTCACCGCTCAGGGCGGCGGCGAGTTTTGCGCTCGCCAATGCCGCATGGGTGGCCAGTTTTACTGCTGAAGGCTCGTTTTGCAGCGTCGCGTCCTGATCAAATATGTGATCGATCCAGACGGTTAGAGCAAAGGCGGCGCGGTAAAGGCTGTGCTCCTCGAAGGAATCCGGCGGCGGCGGTTTTTCCTCTTCATCTTCCTCCAGCAAGGCGTCTACTTCCTGGGTCCAGTCGCGCCCATCGAGCAGCTGGGTCCAACCCATTTCACGCGCAATGATTTGGTCGCGGTTCGGATCATCCAGATACTTTTCTAGCAATTCCATGTATTTCTCGGTCTTATGGTCTTGCTGCTGGAGAAAACGTTCCCAATCGTGTTCGTCCCAAGCGCGTTCCGGCTGGTGATCGAATCCGGCCATGAAGAAATAAACGCCAGCTTGTAGGGCGGCGCAATCGATTTAGCTGTTTGATTCGAGAGTGGGCGCGGCCAAACCGCGTTGTGTTTGCAAGCGCAACTGCCCGCAGGCGGCGGCGATGTCATCGCCTTTTTCGCGGCGAAGGGTCGCGCGCACGCCGGCCAAACGCAGAAGACCGAGAAATTTTTTCTGACGATCGGGGGGCGGCTGCGTCCAATTCAAACCCTCAACCTCATTGTATGGAATTAAGTTAACT
>QHPM01000310.1 GCA_003219095.1 Verrucomicrobiota bacterium | reverse complement strand
ACTACTCCGTCTCGATCCAATGTTCGATCCTCTACGAAGCGATTCACGCTTTACGGCACTCGTTGTCGAACACGAGAAATAAGACAGTTCAACGGATGAGTGCTGTTGTTCTTGACATAAAACTGCCCAGTTACTCCGGAACCGACGTCCGAAATGGGGAGGACGATAGCTTCCAATTTGAGATTCATTTCGTGTGCTTTTCTTCTATCTTCTGCCTTCCGACCTCTGACCTCCGATCTCTGATCTCCGATTAGTCCTGTTCACCGAGAGTCTGGGCGAACGTTTTGCCGTACGGATAAAATAGCTCCTTCTTGCCTTGTTGCCACGCCGCTTTGAGCTCGGGTGTTGTAATGTCCCAGTCCGGCCGGCACTTCTTGATAACAACACGGAGATCCTGGCGGAGATCTTCCATCGTGGGCCGGCCAAAGAACCAGTAGCCCATATAGATCTTGTAGATGACAAGACCGGGCTCGAGCACAATCGTGTGCGGAATCATCGGATTATGGAGCGGATCAGTGTACTCAGCGATATCGAGATCTTTTTGGACCTTACGCCCTGGGTCCGAAAGGAAAGGCCAGTGGGCCCCGGCTCCGGAGCAATATTCATTCGTCTCCGTGATGTTATCGGTGGTAATGGTGACTAGCTGGCAATAAGCGACCTCAAGCTCACGGTAAAGTTGAAGAAGCCCTTCAGCCTGCCGCCGGTCTTTGGGGCAATAACCTCCGCGACCGAGGACGACAACCATTGGATCTTCGCCTTGCAGCTCGGAAAGCTTCCGGCGTTTCCCAGCATGGTCAGGAAGCTCATAGTCGGGGAAGACAGCGCCGGGAACTATGTCAGATATCATATGAAATCCTTCCGAGTTTCATGTTGAAGGTGTTGAGGGAAGAATAGAAAACGCCCAACGCTGAACGTCCAACGCCGAATTAAATAAACCGAAAAGCTGATTGATAATCGCTGAAAAGCTCGACTCGACTGCGTCTTCCATAGATATTCCGACCACTCTACAAACCCAGATCGCTTAATCCCGGGTGCTCATCCGGCCGCCGCCCAAGTGGCCAGTGATATTTTCTCTCCGACTCTTTAATCGGAAGATCGTTGATCGAGGCGTACCTCAATCGCATTAAGCCATGCTCATCAAACTCCCAATTCTCGTTGCCGTATGAGCGGAACCAGTTCCGAGAATCATCGTGCCATTCATAGGCGAAACGCACCGCAATGCGACTTCCGTCGTACGCCCAAAGCTCTTTGATCAGCCGGTAGTCCAGCTCTTTTGCCCACTTTCGTTTCAGAAACTGGATGATCTCCTGCCGTCCGTTGGGAAATTCTGCACGATTTCTCCAACGCGAGTCGGTTGTATAAGCAAGAGCAACTTTTTCTGGATCACGAGAATTCCAGCCGTCCTCAGCCAATCGAATCTTCTGAATGGCCGTCTCACGAGTGAACGGCGGTAAAGGAGGACGTGTTGCTATGTCTGGAGGAGTCTTCGGTCCGGGAATCTTCGTGTGCTGAGGACTGAGAGGCGTTTCCATATTTCGTTAGTTGCTACTTCATGAAGTTCCGGACGAGCTGCGCAATCTCATCTGCTGCGGTATCGAGCGCGAAATGGCCCGCGTCGAGGACGTGAACTTCGGCCTTCGGTACGTCCTTACGATAGCGTTCTGGTTCGCCGAGGTCGAACGACAGGTCATACGTACCCCAGATTACAAGGAGACGCGGTTGCCTTTCGCGCATCCAAGCCTGCCACTTGGGATAGGCATCCACGTTTGTGCGGTAGTCGTAGAATAGGTCGCTTTGGATTTGGGCCTGGCCAGGTTGGTTGAGGAAGGCAAATTCATCGGTCCAGAGATCAGGATCGTAGCGCTCCACCTTGGGATCGCTCCCGACATGACGCGTCCGCGTCGTCGCCAGCGACAGCAGATTCGTGCGCAGCGCGTTTTCGTTAGCTGCGCGATCGGCCCAAAAGGCCCGCCGCGTTTTCCAATTCGCACCGAGGCCTTCGTTGTGCGCCACCGCATCCTGAATGATGAGAGCCTCAATCCGATCCGAATGGGCCAGGGCCATGCGAAAACCGACGGGGCCCCCGTAATCCTGCATGTAAAGCGAGTAGCGCGAAAGTCCGAGCGCTTCGGTGAAGTGATTCATGATCTCGGCGTAGTGGTCGAAGGTATACGCGAATTTTTTCGGATCCGGCCAGTCGCTGTGTCCGAAGCCTGGATAATCGGGCGCAACAAGGTGATAGCGATGGGACAGCCGGGCGAACAGAGGCTCGAACATCCGCGATGAAGAAGGAAGCCCGTGCAGCAGGAGAAGCGTCGGCGCGTCTTTCGGGCCGGCCTCTCTGTAAAAGATGGAGAGTCCATCTATCTGTATCGTACGATAAAAAGTAGGATGTTCCATGGAAGGTTCCTTTCCTTTGGCTTGGGTTAGCAATTGAAATGATGCCAGCATCACAGAAACCACCAACGCCGTGCGGGAGATCTGCAAGCATCGAAGAGTAACGATGAGAAAGGTGATAAACATTTAGGACTCCGAAAACTATTTCGCGGTGCCAACAGAAGCGATGCTTTTCGGCAAGGCGGTCACGGCGCCTTCATCTTGAAAACGAGGTTAACTTCCCACGTTTCGCCGAACGCTTCTTATTTTCCGTCCGTCGCAAGCTTTCCTGAAATCTGACCCTACGCCAGTCCAGTGCCGCTGCGGCTCGCACCTCGGACCTTAGCGACCCGTCATTTGCTCCAGCTTTTCCGGATATCGAGCGCCTTGCACTTTGATCTCTGACGCCGCCTCATCAATCTCGCGCAGATCATCGGGTGTAAGTTCGATTTCAACTGCTCCGATGTTTTCTTCCAAGCGTTTCAATTTCGTCGTCCCAGGAATTGGAACGATCCACGGCTTCTGCGCCAGCAGCCACGCGAGTGCGATCTGAGCAGGAGTCGCCTTCTTCTTTTCTGCGATACTGCCGAGCAGATCGTCGCTTGCCGCTGATCGCCAAGATCGCCATTGCAATGACGTTCATTAATACGTGGGTCGTCTTCGAAGAGACAATCGTAGATCGACACGGCCTCTGGCGCTACATGCCCTACTACAGAGTTGGTTTATTCTGCGCATGGGATGCCTCGGTGCTTGCGGTCACTGTGCTACTCCTTATCGTAAGCGTTGCGCCATTACGTCGTCGTCGCGGCCCAACGTTACAACCCACAGCGCTTCCTTTGCCATTGCTCGCCAAGATCGCGATCGCGATAACGTTTCTTAATACATTGGTCATTTTTTTCGTCTGGCCTGGCGTGCTGCTGCGAGTCTGCTTCTGATCAGTCTCGCGAATCGGAATGGCTTTCATCGAGCATGGTTTGAAGCGTACGCGACTGGCCTTCGCGGTTGCACACGCCGGTGGTGTGTGGAACCGATTCGTTCAGAAGATCGCTAAATCAGAAGCGGCTGCCCCCTCCATCATAAGCCGGTTATGATGAATGCTGGGCTCGATGTTTGGCGTTGGATGGTCCGAGCCGGACTGGGCATTTGTTCGGCATTCACAGTTACGAACTGCTATCTCCCATCTCCCGTTTCGATCAGCTCCCAGCTGCCAATTTCAGCTTTTTCTCTGATATTGTTGTTCAACCCGATTTGAGCGAAGCCATGTCGATCGAGAAACGGTACTTCACATCCGACTTGAGCAATCTTTCATAGGCTTCGTTGACTTTCTGGATCGGAATGACTTCGACATCGGCGGTGATGTTATGCTTGCCGCAAAAGTCGAGCATCTCCTGCGTTTCAGCGATGCCCCCAATCATCGAGCCGGAGAGACTGTGGCGTCCCATGATCAGGCCGAATGCAGGAACGCGCAACGGTTCCGCCGGTGCGCCGACAAGCGTCAGATTACCGTTGACGCCGAGTAAATTGATATAGGCGTAGATGTCGTGATCGGCGGAGACAGCGTCGAGGATGAAATCAAAGCTGCCCACGTGCTTCTTCATCTCGTCGGCATTGCGAGAGACGACGACCTCGTCGGCGCCGAGCCGGAGCGCGTCCTCCTTCTTGTTGGGTGAGGTAGTGAAGACGACGACGTGCGCTCCGAGCGCATGAGCAAACTTTACGGCCATGTGGCCCAGTCCGCCGAGCCCGACCACGCCAACTTTCTTGCCCTTGGTCACGCCCCAGTGACGAATCGGGGAGTAGGTAGTAATGCCAGCGCAGAGCAGGGGCGCAGCTGCGGCGGCACTAAGGTTGGAAGGAACCCGGAGCACGAAGTGTTCATCGACTACGATGCTTTCGGAGTAGCCACCGTAGGTCACGCCTTCAAGATGCTTGTCCGGGGAGTTGAAGGTGAGGATCATGTTCGGGCAGAACTGCTCGAGGCCGGCTTTGCACTGTGGACAGGTGCCATCCGAATCGACCATGCAGCCGACCGCGGCGAGATCCCCCGGTTTGTACTTGGTAACTGCCGAGCCGACCTTGGTCACGCGGCCGACGATCTCGTGACCGGGAACAATCGGGTAATTCGTGGCCATGAACTCGCTCCATTCGTTGCGGACCGAATGGAGATCGGAGTGGCAGATCCCGCAGAAGAGGATTTCGATTTGCACGTCGCGTTCAGTTGGATCGCGACGCTTGATCTTGGTAGAGGCCAGCGGCGATGTCGCACTAGCAGCGGAGTAAGCCTTCGCGTTGAATGTAGATTTATGCATGAGTTTGATTCCTCCCGATTGATTTCGTCGTCAAACGCCATCCCGCTCGTCATTTCTTTCCCTGGTCGACCGCGGCAAAAAAAACTTCGCCGATGACGGCTCAGGCCCCGATCGATTCGCCTGATGAAACGGTTATTGACAAAAAATAACCCGTCCCCTATTTCGAACTCCTCACATTCACCGAACGGAGTACTCCATGAAGAACTTGATCATTCCCAGAATCGTACTAATCGCTGCCGTGGCATCGATAATTCCCATCGTCACAAGCTGCAGCTCGAAGTCGAAGATAGAGGGCACCTACACGCAAAGTGGCGATGGAACGGTTGCGCTCGATCTCAAGTCCGGTGGCAAAGCTACATTCACCATGATGGGTGAAAGCGCTCCGTGCACTTACAAAGTGAACGGAGATCAGGTCCAGGTCGACTGCAGCCCGAAGGGAGACAAGATAGACTTCATGATCCATGACGATGGGTCACTTACCGGCCCGAGCTTCATCGGGGTGTTGAAAAAAGGAAAATAGCGGCCACAAAACGTGAGGCGCTTGGTTCGGTTTTACTCGGCTGCGTCTTTGCTGCTGATAGCAGTTATGGCGGCCGGATTAGCAAGCTGCGGCAAATCGGACTCCGGCGGAACCGGCAGTGGCGCCGGGCAATCCTCTGGGACGGAACGAGCAGCGGCGGACGCTGCTCTGGCAGAAGTGAAGAAACATTGGACAAAAGGGGCTGAAGGTTGGATGACGGCTCGAAACTCGGGAAGCTCGTATGCCCCAGTTCGTTTTATCAGGCAATTCCGCGAGCTAACAGTGGATGGTGTTCGTTCGGCCGACCTGAGCGAGTCCGACCGGATGAACGGGCTCGAATGGGCGGGAGAAGTGTCGTTCAAGCAAGCGCCTTGTCGTGAGGCTGGAGACCAGGGGATATTGTTAGATGGTCTCGCAAACGTGACTACCTTTAGGCAACGTGGCCGATGGACTCAGTGGGTCGATTTTCAGCCCGAGCCTGTGCAGATTCAAAAGGTGAAGGCAACTGGCAAATCAACCAGGACACCTGGCTCCTTCGGGGAAACCTTCCCGGACCCGAGGACTTTAGTAACGCGGGCGTAAAGTAGAGGAGATTTCTATCGAAGAGATGGTGATTATTTGCCCGCGAGAATAAAGATGTTGCCGCTGCCTGATTTAGGGACGGCAGCATTGCCATGCAGGTTCAAGATGATAAGCCGAGGCGCGTTTCAGCAGCGGCAAGCATAGCCTTGAAGCGCGGATCGTCGCGCAGAGGATCAAGATCCGGATCGATCTTGGAGTGGTTGATAAGGCCAGCGCCGATCTTCTCGAAGGCCGGCCCAAGCATCTCCAGCGCAGCATCGCGATCTTTCAGATGATTCGCCAACGCGCAGGCGAAATTGTAGCGCATCGCCAGGTTTTCAGGATCGATCAGCAAGGCACGCTCCATCCATTCTTTGGCGCGTTCGCCTTGGCCGAGCACCGCGAGCGCATCGCTGCCGTGGCCCATGGCCGATCCGTTATTCGGGTCCTGCGCTAAGACCTTTTCGGCTCGTGACAGAGCGATCTGCGCAGCGCGCTTTGTCGCCGCCCTGTCTCCCAACGCGGTGTAGCAGGTAATTAAGAGACCGGCCGACGCAAAGTCCATTTCCTCGAGCGCCACTGCCTTTTCGAAATACCGAATAGCTTCCTCCAGCTGTTGCTGCCTGAATCTCAACACGGCCGCGCATTTGTTTACCTCGTGGGACTCAGGATCCAGGGAAAGGGCGATCGCGATTTCCTTCGATGCTTCGTCGTGACGCTCCTCCTCCGACAAAATCCTCGCTTTCACCGCGTGCGCTTCCGCCAGCTCGGGATTAAGCGAGAGCGCGCGTTCGGCTGCCGCGAGACCTCCGTCGCTATCTCGCGCAATCGTCGAATGCAAGAGCATCTCGACCAGGGCCATCAGGGCCCAGGCATCGGCATAATTCGGATCGATCTCTGTAGCACGCCGGCACAAGCGGACAATCACCTCGCTGCGCCGATTATCTCCTTCAAAGCCGGTGGCACGGGCCTGCCGCGCCATCAGATAAATATTGTAAGCGTCCACGTTCTCTGTGCCATGTTTCTCAATCGCTCTCTTTTCTTCGGGAAGAAGTTTTACCTTCAGCGCATCGACAATCGCGTGCGACATCTCGTCCTGCAGGGCAAAAATGTCATTGAGGTCGCGATCGTAACGTTCGGCCCAGACGTGGCTATCATTAGAGCCATCAATCAATTGCGCGGTAATGCGCACGCGTCCCCCGGCTTTGCGCACGCTTCCTTCCAGCACATGGCTGATGTTGAGTTGCGCGGCGATCTGTCGCACATCCATCGGCTTGCCTTTGAAAGTGAATGCCGTGTTGCGCGAGACCACGTGCAACGCTGACACTTTGCTCAAGTCCGTAATGATGTCTTCGCTGATTCCGTCACTGAAATATTCCTGTTCGGCATCGCCCGGCCGGGCGGACGCCGGTGTGGGCCCGGCGCGCTGAGTCAGTTTCAGCTGGCGCAACTTCTCCGGCAAATCCGGATTACCAGCTCCATCCGCGTAAAGATTAAAAACGTGAACCCGGACGCCATGCTTCATTTCCACTTCGCCGAGATCATGCAGAAATGGTCGCCAACGCCCGTATTGCTGAAGATCTTCGGCAACTCGCTTCGACAGCAAGATGTGCCCGCTGTCTCCACAATCCATCACCCGCTGGGCGACGTTGATCCCGATGCCCGCGGCGTTTGTGCGATCATTCAGATCCGTGACTGCACTGACTGGCCCGCTATGGACACCCATGCGCACAGGCAGTTCGGG
>QHPM01000201.1 GCA_003219095.1 Verrucomicrobiota bacterium | reverse complement strand
GCCTTTTGTCCGGAACACGGCCCGCGACGTTCCGGGACGATGTGGCTTATCTTCGCTTTGGCGGCGTCGATCGCGCCGATTGGATTAATCGTGCTACGTCCTTACATCCGTGTTCGCGAGGCCGGACGTGAACAGGCGACCTGATCTTGCTGTCTAACATTCGCTCGTCTTATGATGAACTTACCCAAACGTCCGGAGCCGCGCTCGCGTTTCCTGCTCGTCTTTTGTGTTATGGTGCTAATGGGGCTGGTCGGCGCGCAGATGTTCTTAAATCGTGCCGGGGCCCAAAAACAGGAGGAGAAAAAAGTGGAAACGACAACAAATGCATCACCGGCTGCGGCAACAACAAAAGCTTCCGACGAAGAGTTGAAGAAAAAACTGACGCCGGAGCAATATTACGTCACACAAAAGTGTGGCACTGAACCCCCGTTCAACAACGCCTATTGGAATAATCACACGCCCGGGGTTTACGTTGATGTCGTCACCGGCGAAGCGCTCTTCACTTCGCTCGATAAGTTCGACAGCGGTAGCGGCTGGCCCAGTTTCACCAAACCGATCGCCAAAGAAAAAGTCGTTGAGAAATCCGATCGCACCCTGGGAATAGACCGTACCGAAGTTCGCGGCGCGAAAAGCGATGCCCACCTCGGCCATGTTTTTGACGATGGGCCTGGTCCAAATGGATTGCGTTACTGCGTCAATTCGGCCGCGCTCCGTTTCATCCCGGTCGAGAAATTAAAGGAAGAGGGCTACGGCCAATTTCTTCCGCTGTTCGAGGGAAAGAAATAAGAGAAGTGTGTCGGCGGTTCCCGCCGCACATCTCTTTAGCATCGAGGTCCGAGCCGGACTGGCATTCCTGCTCAATCCACCAACAGTCTAGAACAGGTAGATGCAAGGTGGATCAGCCGGCCGTGGGACGCGCTGTGGCGCGCTTTTAGCTTCCAGAATTATGAGTGAAATTCATAATTGCCAGACACGCCGAGTTCGTGTCGTTTTTGGCTGTAATCACATTTCTCACTCCGAGTGCAACACCAGCACCAGCGCCCGCAGATAACGGAATCGCTGCGCGCTACCCCGGCGACAAGAACATCGCGAGTGACCCCGCGGTCATCTTCGCGGACGATTTCGAGTCGTACACGTCGCCAAGCCAACTCACCAACAAATGGGACGGCGCCTATCAGTTACAAAACATCCGAATTGCCACCGAAGCCGGAAACTTCTTCGCTGGTAGCAAGGCGCTCGAGTTTTCCCTACCGATAAGCACCACCGAGGTGGCCAACTCGGCGAAGAAACGCCTCAGTCCCGAGCAGGACACCGTGTTCCTCAGAGCTTACACGAAATTTGATGCGGGATATTCGGTTAACACGTCAAACCACAACGGACTGCGACTGTCCGCGAGGTATCCGGGTCCGGGCGTTATACCCCCTGCGGATGGCACGGGATTCTTTCTATTCCTTTTGCAAAACCATGTCTTGGGAGCTTCGCTACCTGCTGAAAGCGCCCCCGGCTATTCACACATTTACGCCTATTGGCCGAACCAGCGATCAGAGTTCGGCGACCATTGGTATCCTGACGGTATGGTTAAACCCTTGGCCGGCAACCTCGGCAATGAGGGAGATTGGCTGGCATTTCCGGGCCAATATCCGGATTTCAAGCCGATGCCGAACTTTCTGCCGCAGCGAAACAGGTGGTACTGCTACGAGCTAATGGTAAGAGCTAACACACCGGGACAGCGTGACGGTCAAGTAAAATACTGGATCGACGGTAAACTGATCAGCGACTTTCCGAACTTAAACATCCGTTCGATTAGCACGCTCAAGATGGACGAGGCGCATATCGGTCTGCACGCCATCCATAGCGAGCGCGTGAACAAGAAATGGTACGACAACGTTGTAATAGCCACCCAATACGTCGGTCCGATGGCTAGCGCCTCGCCTGTTCCGTCACCAACCCCAACGCCAACGGCGCAACTTCAAAACATTTCCGATTACTGATTCAAACTGGAAACAACGTCGGGATCGCCGGATTCGTTGTCGGAGGAACTGGCGCGAAGAAACTGTTGATCCGCGGCTTGGGACCGTCACTGGCGCAGTTTAATGTCACTGGCGCGATGCAGAATCCAACGCTCGAATTGCGCGATGGCAGCGGCTCGCTTATCACGACTAACGATAATTGGAAAGATACCCAGCAGATCGAGATCACGGCTACCCAGCTTGCGCCGCCAGCGGATGCAGAGGCTGCTATCCTGGCAACTCTGCAGCCAGGCGCCTACACTGCAATTCAAGCGGGTGTCAGCAGCGGCACGGGCGTTGGTTTGGTCGAGGTCTATGATCTGGATCCGCTCGCCGCGTCGAG
>QHPM01000200.1 GCA_003219095.1 Verrucomicrobiota bacterium | reverse complement strand
CCCGTTCCGGCATTCCGATTTCATGGCTGTCCGAGCAAGTTATTGACCGGGCAAAATTCGAAGTGCGTTTTCATCATCTAAAGGCATTCACAAAAAGCATGCTTGTGGTCTGGACCTTCAAAGAAACACCCGCCGGTGTGCTCGTCGAAATCGCACATGATCTGAATTTTCGTATGCCTGCACTCGCGCCGGTGGCCGAGCCGATCATCGGCGATTTTTTTATTCATCACATTGCCAATCGCACGCTTCAATGCATGAAGGCCTACTTGGAAAACAAGGGAAACCAGCGCGTCGCATGAAGAGAAGGCGTGCAGTCATCACCGGAATCGGTCCGATCACTTGCATCGGGAGGGGCATGGAGAATTTTTGGACAGGTATCCTCGCCGAGAAAAGTGGAATCACGCGCATCTCCACGTTCGATGCTTCGATGTTCAATGCCCATTGCGGTGGCGAAATTTCCGGTTGGAGTCCGGGAGAATTTTTTCCGCCGCATCGATTGAAGCGCCTCGACCGCTATGCGCAGTTTTCCGTTGCCTCGGCTAAACTGGCACTGGATGATGCTGGCCTCACTTATTCGCGAGAGCAGCCACAGCATCGGTTCGGCGTTAGCTTCGGGACTGCGCTGGGCGGAGTTTGCCAGGCTGAAGATCAACACATCCGCTTTCTAAAAAAAGGAACGCGTGGAGTAAATCCAACCCTGGCCCTTCAGGTCTTCGGCGGCTCCGCTCACTCCAACATCGCGATTGAGTTTGGATTTCGCGGGGTTGGCACCACTAATTCAAACAGTTGCGCCAGCGGTACCGTCTCAGTCGGTGAAGCCTTGCGCTACGTCCGCGACGATTTCGCCGATGTCATCGTAGCGGGTGGAGCGGAAGCGGCGCTGGCCACGCTTTCCTTTGGCGCTTTCGATCTTATTAAGACCATGAGCCGCTGGGCTGGTGACCCCGCTCTGGCGTGCCGGCCATTCGATCGTCTGCGTGATGGCTTCGTCATGGGAGAAGGCGCCGCGTCGCTGATTATCGAAGAACTCGAACATGCACGAGCCCGTGGTGCTCGCATTTATGCGGAAGTGCTCGGCTACAACCTGAACAATGACGCCTTCCACATGACTTCGCCCTTGCCCAATGGCGAATCGTGCATTCGCGCCATGCACGAAGCCTTGGCGGACGCAGAAGTCGAGCGCGAGCAGATCGACTACATCAATGCCCACGCGAGTTCGACGCAGCTAAACGACAATACCGAAACCATGTCGATCAAGGAGGTTTTCGACGAACGGGCGAAAAGGATTCCGGTGAGCGGCACAAAAGGATACTATGCCCATCCGTTGGGCGCGACTGGCGCGATTGAAGCCGCCCTCTGCGCGTTGGCGCTGAATCGGCAATGGATTCCACCGACGATTAACTATCAGAACCCCGATCCGTCATGCGACCTCGATGTCGTGCCAAATCAAGGTCGGGCCGCAGACTTGAACTATGTCATGAGCAATTCGTTCGGCTTTGGCGGAATCAATGCCTGCGTGATTTTAGGCAAAGTGCGCGAATAAGAACGCACGTCATCCCGAGCGAAGTCGAGGGATGACGGAAAACTATTCGCGCAGCAAGTCCGGTCGATTCTCCCGGGTGCGTTTTTTCGCTTGCTCTTTTCTCCACGCTGCAATCTGAGCATGATTTCCGCTCAGCAAGATTTCCGGAACTTTCCAAACGCGAAATTCCGCCGGGCGCGTGTATTGCGGTGCTTCCAGCAAGCCTTCGCGGAAACTATCGTCGATCGCCGATTGTTGGTCACCGAGAACGCTGGGGAGCAATCGCACAATCGCATCGACGAGAACCACCGCTGCGATTGCACCGTTCGTCAGCACATAATCGCCGATGGATATTTCCTCATCGATCAAATGTTCAACCACTCGATGGTCGACGCCTTCGTAATGACCGCAGATGACGATGAGATGCGATTCGCGTGAAAGCTCTGTCGCAAAGGATTGATCAAAACGGCGCCCCGTGGGCGACATCAAAATAACTTTCGATTCTCGATTCTCGATTCTCGATTGTTGGGCGTTCGATGTTCGATGTTCAGTGTTCGATGTTTTTCTGATCTTGCCGCGGAGATCTTCCACCGCCGCAAAAATCGGTTCCGGTTTCATCA
>QHPM01000199.1 GCA_003219095.1 Verrucomicrobiota bacterium | reverse complement strand
CAACGGATCGCATTCGAAAATAATTTGCCACTGATCTATCTGGTCGACTCCGCCGGCGTGTTTCTGCCGATGCAGGATGAAATTTTTCCGGATGAAGACGATTTCGGACGCATCTTTCGGAATAATTCGGTCATTTCCGCCGCTGGGATTCCGCAGTTCGCCGCCATCATGGGCAATTGTGTGGCCGGAGGCGCCTATTTGCCGGTCTTGTGCGACAAGATTTTAATGACCGAGGGTAGCGGGCTTTATCTCGCCGGCCCTTCGCTGGTCAAAGCTGCCATTGGGCAAGTCATCGATCAGGAGGAACTCGGCGGCGCCAAAATGCATTCCGAGATCAGCGGCACGGTCGATTTTTACGAAAAAAACGATGAAGCGTGTCTGGAAAAATTGCGTTCCCTGGTAGGTTTACTGCCGGAAGCTAACGAGAAATGTGCAATGCGCGGGGGCAAGGATGCTGCGAAATCAGCTGATGTCATTTACGATTTAATCAGTCTGGATGGCCATAAGAATTATGATGCGCGCGATTTACTCGCCACCATCGTCGACGCCGATTCGCTCGATGAATACAAAGCTGATTACGGCAAGACTTTGGTAACAGCTTATGCGCGAATTGGGGGCCGCGCGGTAGGTATCGTCGCCAGCCAGCGCCTGCAAGTGCGCACCAAGACGGAAGGGATCCAAATGGGGGGCGTGATTTATTCGGACAGCGCCGAAAAAGCCGCTCGCTTCGTGATGGATTGTAATCAGGTTGGACTACCGATCATCTTTTTCCAGGATGTGACCGGATTCATGGTCGGAAAGGCGGCGGAACAAAGTGGAATCATCCGCAGCGGGGCGAAGCTGGTGAATGCGGTTAGTAATTCCATCGTGCCGAAAATCACGATCGTGGTCGGCGGCTCGTTTGGCGCTGGGAATTACGCGCTCTGCGGCAAGGCGTACGATCCGCGTTTTATCCTGGCCTGGCCAAATGCACGCTACGCTGTCATGGGTGCGGCGCAGGCCAGCGACACCGTTTTTGCCATTCTCGCCCGCGCGAAAGAACGCGGAGATAAAAAAGCCGCGCCGGAGGAGCTCGAAGAATTGCGCGCCAAAGTGAAGGCGAGTTACGAAGAGCAAACCGACATTCGTTATGGCGCCGCGCGCGGCTGGATCGATGCTATCATCTCGCCTCATGAAACGCGCGACGTCCTCATCCGTCTTCTTCGCTATGTTAGTCGTCCGCCTGCGAAAGGGCGCTTCCACACCGGCGTGGTGCAGGTTTAATCGCCCTGCGCGTTGGCAGGCGAAAATTCGTCGCTAATGGCGGCATTCAGCGCCATGACTTTGGCGAGTCGCTTACCAACCGGCAGCGTCAGGCCGCGCTGTTGCAACGCACACAAAACTTCTTCCGTCGGGACATTCCCCACCAATTTGTCTTGCGCGAGGGGGCAACCGCCAAGCCCGCCAATGGCGGAATCGAAACGCCGGCACCCGGCATCATACGCGGCCAGCACCTTCGCTTTTGCTCCCGCACGGCTGCTGTGCAGATGAACGCCTACCTCGAATTCTTTGTCGTCGCGTAAAACCGCGCTCAGCACGCGATCAATCAGTTCTGGCTCGGCTGCTCCTATCGTGTCGGCGAGTGAAAGGGAATTCACGCCCATGCCGGTGATGGCTCGTGCCGCTTCCGCAACTTTCTCTTCGCTCCACATATCACCATAGGGATTACCGAACGCCATCGAAATGTAAGCAACCACTCCGATGCCGGCCTCATCCGCGCGAGCCCTGATCCTCTCTAGCACGGCTGCATTTTCCTCCAGCGTTTGCTTTTGATTTCTGCGGAGGAAGGTCTCCGAAATGGAACAGGGATAGCCCAGTGTGCTCACAGCTCCGGTAGCGATCGCGCGCTCCGCCCCTTTTTCGTTAACAACAATCCCGATGATCTCCACGCCGTTCAGGGACCCAAGTTGCCCGAGCACCTCTTCGCTATCCGCCATTTGCGGCACAACTTTTGGCGAGACGAAGCTCACTGCGTCGATATGACGAAAGCCCGCGTCGACCAGCCGGCGAAGGTATTCTACCTTGTGCAGCGTCGGGATCTGGCGCTTGAGTCCTTGCCACGCGTCCCGCGGACACTCGATCATTTTAACGGAATCCATCATGGAAAAATTACTGACAGAATAACTCAGAAGCGCGACGCTTGCTTCGCTGTAATCGCAAAAATATGCCTGTCGTTCTCGTTGAAAAGAAAACACCAAACATCACCGTCATAACTCTGAACCGCCCCGACCGCCGCAACGCCTTATCGATCCAGCTGCTGACCGAGCTGATAGCGTCGATCAAACTTGCCTCAGACGAAACAAGGGAGCGCATTCTTATTTTGCGTGGCGCCGGAATGGCGTTCTGCACTGGTTTGGATTTGAAGGAAGCGCAGGATCAAACTAAGGCGCATGCCACCGCAGATTTGGTTGCGCACGTGCTTGGCGCACTGAACGACGCCCGTCCCGTAACCATCGCGGCCGTCCATGGAGCCGCGGTTGCCGGTGGGGCCGGCATCATAACGCGGCGCGGTCTCGTGGCTGGGTTGGTCATGACATTCTTACGCCGCCAGCTGGGCGAACGCGATATGCGCGAGTTGCTCTTAAGTGGGGAACTGATTGATGCAAAACGCGCTCTCGAAATGGGCCTAGTGAATCGTGTCGTGGCCGCGGGGGAGGTGATGAATGAAGCGCTGAACTTCGCTGATTCGGTTTTGCAAGGTGCGCCGAATGCGGTCCTGCAGACAAAACGAATGATTGAAGAGCTCTGGTCGACCTCGGTAAAAGACGATCTCGAGCGAGCATTGAAGCATCATATGCAAGCACGTAGATCGGCCGAAGCGCGCGAAGGCATTGCCGCCTTCAATGAAAAGCGCAAAGCGAATTGGATGAAATAAGGAAGCTTATTAATCTTTCCGGCCGCTGGACCCTGGAATTGGGAGCTCCCAAAACCAAGAAATCGCAAAATGCGCACCAGCGGAATCGCTCAAACGCCTCTAGTAGAGACGACCGATTTTAGGTTGAAGTGCTCGATTTGCTCTTTGATTTCGTGAACAAAGCTGGCAGCGCCGGCGCCGTTCACTACCCGATGATCAAAGGTGAGAGAAAGCGTGATCACTTCCGCAGTCTCATTTTTCTTTCCGTTGGGTAGCATCTCGCGATGGGCCGAGCCAATGAAAAGGGTGCCGACTGAAGGCGGAACTACAATCGGTGCGGCCGCGCGCACACCCAAGGCGCCGAGACTGCTGATGACAACAGGGGCATTCATGGCGTCAACGCGTCCGGCGCGAGTTTCATCGACGATTTTGCGATAAATCTCGGTGAATTCCTCCCAACTTTTTCGGTTTGCATCCGTTATGACCGCGGTGGCAAGGCGATCGCCCTCGATCGCTACCGCAATGCCAAGATCGAAATTTTCGTTTTCGACAATTGTCTCATCTTCCAAAATCAAACGACGAAACGGCGGATGTTTTTCCATCGCGCGCACCACCGCCCATGCGATCATGACCGAGGGCGATGGCGCGTTCCGGCCGTTTTTCTTTTTCCCTGCGTCGCGTGCTTTGCGAATAGCATCCCAGCGCGCGTCAATTTGCAGGTTGGCGGGAATAACGCGGCTGAGTTTGCGGGCGATGGTCGGGGAAAGCGCCGGATCGATAGTGTAGCGGCGGGCGTGTCGGCCGCTTTCCGCCGATCCAGCGGCCGGCACGGCCGCCTCTACATTTTTTTCCTGTCGGCCGTCGGCGGTTACAATAGTTCCGAGTTCTTCGCCAATCTCCACCGTGGCGCCGACTTCGACTTTCCATTCGCCCATTGTGCCAGCGAATGAGGATTCAATCGGATAAACCGCTTTGTCGGTTTCGACTTCGCAGAGCGCGTCGTCCAATTCAATGGGATCTCCGGGCTTCTTCAGCAATGCCACAACCTTGGCTGAACGAATTCCTTCGCCCATGATAGGGACGGTGATGCTCTGTGTATTTGTCGCCGCGGTCGCGGCCTGCGGCGCAGTGTAGGGGCGGCCGTGTCGGCCGCTTTCGACTGATTCTGCGGCCGACACGGCCGCCTCTACAGCGCGCGGCGATTTTGTTGCGATCGATTTTCGGATGGCGGCCACGATTCGCTGAACATCAGGCAACGCCGCATACTCGTAAATCGGATTGTAACCAATCATGACATTGCCTTTGCTAACGAGAATTGGCGGACTAATTGTCTTGTTCCAAAGATCGGCGTGCGACATCAAATGCGTGATGATCATCTGCCCGACACTACAGTTCTCCGTGTCTTCTTGGACAACTACAACTCGTCCGGTCTTTCGCACGGACTCTTCAATCGTCTCCCGGTCCCATGGCGAAATCGAGCGCAGATCAATCAACTCGATACTCGCTTCGTTTTCGATTTGCTGAATTGCCTCGAGCGCTTTCTCCACCGTATTGCCCCAGGCAATCAGCGTCACGTCCGAGCCAGCCTGGCGTTTGCGTGCTTTCCCGAGGGGAATCGCGCAAATCGGCTCCGCGCTTTCGCGTTCCGCCCAGAACATGTGTTTCGGAATCAAAAAAAGGACCGGATCCTCGCAGTGCATCGCGGTCCACAACAATCCCGCGGCATCTTCCGGGGTGGACGGAATGACGACCGAGAGCCCCGGGTAATGCGCCAGCGCTGCTTCGTTTGCCTGGCTGTGCCACAAACTTCCGCCAGGCAGATATGCACCGTAAGGCGCATAAATCACCATCGGACATTTCCATTGGCCGAACGAGCGCCAGCGCAGACAGCAGATGTTGGTCACGAGCTGGTTCCAACCGGGCCCGATGAAGTCGATGAACTGCAATTCGAAAACGGGGCGCTTGCCGTAAGAACCAAGGCCGCAGGCAACACCAAGAATGGTCGATTCCGCGAGCGGCGAATTGAAAACCTGATC
>QHPM01000198.1 GCA_003219095.1 Verrucomicrobiota bacterium | reverse complement strand
CCGATCGCAATTTATTTAAAAAAGGCCGGGATCACCGAGCCCGGCTACAACAGAACTGCGCAGGCGCAGATACCTTTGGTCAGCCCAAGTTGATGTGCTACTAATCCCCGGCAGATCCTATGCAAAAGTTGATCGAATGCGTTCCCAATTTCTCCGAAGGGCGTGATAAAGACATTATTCGACAAATTACTGACGCGATCGCGTCGGCCGACGGAGTTTCGTTGCTCGACGTTGATCCAGGCGCAACCACCAACCGCACCGTTGTCACCTTTGTCGGCAGTCCGGAAGCGGTGGTGGAGGGCGCGTGTCGCGGGATTGCAAAAGCGGCGGAACTGATTGATATGCGCAAACATAAGGGGGCGCACCCGCGCATGGGAGCGACCGACGTTTGCCCATTTATTCCGATTAGCAACGTCAATTGGAAAGAAGCGATCGCTTGCGCCAAGGAGTTGGGAAAACGCGTCGGCGATGAATTGAAAATTCCCGTCTATCTCTACGAGAAAGCGGCGAAAAATCCGTCGCGCGCAAATCTTGCCGTTATCCGGGAGGGCGAATACGAAGGTTTTTTCGACAAAATAAAACAAGCGGACTGGCAACCGGATTTCGGGCCTAACGAGTTTAATGCTAAATCGGGCGCGACCGTGATTGGGGCGCGGGAATTCCTGATCGCTTACAATGTCAACCTGAACACCAAAGCGGTGAGACGCGCGAATTCGGTCGCCTTCGACGTTCGGGAAAATGGCCGGGTAAAGACGCTCGACGGCACACCCTATGGAAATCCGATGGTCGATGAAAAAGGCGAGCCGATCCGGGTCCCGGGAATGCTGAAACATGTGAAAGCGATTGGATGGTATGTGGAAGAGTACGGGATCGCACAGGTTTCGATGAACCTAACGAATATTGAGGAGACACCACTCCATGCCGCCTTCGACGCCTGCGATCAATCTGCCAGCAAGCGCGGCCTGCGCGTGACCGGCTCGGAAATCGTCGGCATGGTTCCTAAAAAATGCCTGGTCGATGCCGGAAAACATTTTCTCCAGAAACAAAACTGGTCCGAAGGCGCGGCGGAGGAGGAGCTGATTAATATTGCTATCCGCTCCATGGGATTGAGCGAGCTGAAGCCGTTCGATCCGAAAGAGAAAATCATCGAACTAAAGATAGAAGCGGGCTCTCCGACAAAATCGCTGGTCAAGATGGATCTGCGGCGGTTTTGCAACGAAACTCTAAGCGATTCTCCGGCGCCCGGGGGCGGTTCTGTTGCCGCATTAATGGGGGCGCTGGGCGTTTCCCTGGGCGGCATGGTGGCTAATTTGTCGGCCGGGAAACGGGGTTGGGAAGATAAAATCAGATATTTCAGCGATATGGCTGTGAAAGCGCAGCAGCTAAAGGACGAAATGCTTTTGCTGGTCGACGAAGACACTGCCGCCTTCAACAAGGTCATGGCGGCCTTTGCTTTGCCCAAAGGCTCGGCCAAGGAAAAGTCCCTGCGATCGGCTGCGATAGAAGCTGCCAACAAGCTGGCCGCAGAGGTGCCGCTTCGCATTATGCAGACAGCGTCGAAGGCCTACGATCTTCTGGCCGAAATGGCGGCGCGGGGAAATCCGGCTTCGATTTCGGATGTCGGTGTTGGCGTTCTCGCGGTGCGCGCTTGTATCGATGGAGCCGGAATGAATGTCAGAATTAATGTGGCGAATCTGAAAGATGAAAAAATTAAGTCGGCTCTTTCGGACAAACTACAGGTGTTCAGCGGCGAATCCGATGCCCGGTTCAAGGAAATTAGCAAGCTGGTGGAAAAGAAGTTTCGTTGAGGCGTTGCAGCGATCAAGCGTGGACTGAATCCTCTTAACTCTTTAACGCTTTAGCCCTCAACGTGCTTTCTCTCGCGCTTCTTCATGCGTCGCAACTGGTCACGCTAGCTGGGCCGCCGCGGGGGCGGCGCGGGAAAGAGCTAGGCGAATTAGAAATTATTCCTGACGGAGCTTTTGTGGCGGTGGGCGGCAAGATCACCCACGTCGGCGAATCGACCGAGATTGAGAAACTTTGCGACCGCGAGACGGAAGTCATCGATGCGCGTGGTTGCGTGGTGGTGCCGGGGTTCGTTGACGCGCATACGCATCTGGTTTTCGCCGGTAATCGGCTCGAGGATTTTGAAGCCCGCGCCCGCGGTGAGACTTATGAACAGATTGCGAACCGCGGTGGCGGAATTCAGACAACAGTGCAGGCAACCCGCGGAGCGAGTGAGGATGAACTTTGCGCGCTCGCGAAAAAACGCGCGAGCTGGTTTTTGCAAAATGGAACGACAACGGTGGAAGCAAAATCTGGTTACGGACTCACCCTTGAAGACGAACTGAAAATTTTGCGCGTGATCCGGCGCGTTGCAGCGGAAACACCGCTGGAAACGGTGCCCACGTTTCTCGGCGCGCATGCCTTTCCGCCTGAATACCGGAACGATCGTGCTGGTTACATTTCTCTCATCATTGAAGAGATGTTGCCGCGAATAGCNNNNCCAAGAGGTATGTCGCATTCTGACCGCAGCGAAACAGCACGGATTGAAATTGCGGATGCACATCGATCAATTGACCAACGGCGGTGGCGCACAGTTGGCGGCGGAACTGGGTGCGGCCACTGCAGATCACCTCGAGCAAACGGCTGCCGATGGAATCAGCGCGCTGGCAAAAGCCAACATTCAGCCGGTCCTTCTGCCAGGATCGGTTTACGCGCTTGGTTCGAAAAAGTATCCGGATGCGCGCGCGATGATTGAGGCCGGACTCGCAGTAGTATTGGCGACGGATTTCAATCCCG
>QHPM01000197.1 GCA_003219095.1 Verrucomicrobiota bacterium | reverse complement strand
CAGTGGTGCAGCCCCGCCGCCTTGCGCACCCCGTCCAGCTTCTTTCGCGGATTTACAGGCACGACCAGGCCGCTCAATCCACCGTAGGGCGCGAGCCACTGCGCCAGGTTGGGTTGAACGCGCACAATTCGGCGCTTGGCCGTTTTTGCCTTGGTGGCCGTCACTTCGATGTAACCGCCCTGCAAATTCACTTCGTGCCAGTCCAGCCGCTTAATCTCCGATTCACGCAAACCGGCAAACGCGCCAATCGCCAACATCGGCACAACGTCGGGCGAGACAGTGCTTGCCGCTTTCAGCAACGCACTGAGTTCATCAACGGAAAAAATCTGCGGCGCCTTATCAATCAGTTTCGGTGCGCTGGTGCGTTTAACCGGATTCGAGTCGATTATTCGACGGCGCTCGGCATAACTAAACAGAACGCCGACATTCGCCCGAAAATTTGCGCGCGTTTTCGGCGCACAATCCAAGTTGCGCAACCAATCGTCGAGCTCTTCGACTGTGATTGCTGCAATGGGTCGATCTCCGAAGACACGCGCAAAGCGATTTAGCCGTTTGCGAAGATCGGCAAGATAGAGCGCACTAAAGCCGTCTTTCTGTTTGGCGGCGAGCACTTCGGCGGCGAGCTGATTGACCGTAATATTGCAGCGCTTGATTCGCTCTAAGTGGTCGAGATAAAATCTGGCCGCGTCGTTGATACTCTTTCCATGTTTCGCAAGCGCTGAGCGGGCTTGTATGATTGCGGCAAGATCGTTTAGCGGCAGTCCCACAGCCTCGCGTCCCCCGCGCTCACGAAGGATGATCTGTCGCAGTCGCTCCGCTTCGGCTTCCGCTTTCGTCTTGAAAAACTTCCGGCCTTGATTAAAGGCACGGAGATCCAAATAATACGGATGCGTGCTGCTGTGCCGGTACCGACGAACCGCGAGAGAAGGTCGCTTCACGTCGGAGATGGTCGCAGATGCTCGTCATAATGTCAACATACCGTCAATAAGGCTTGCTCACGCTGCCGACTTGCTGGGTGTTTTCATAGTGAACGGCTGGGTAGCTCAGTTGGCAGAGCAGAGGACTGAAAATCCTCGTGTCGGCGGTTCGATTCCGCCCCCAGCCAGACTCCGTTTCTCCTATGAAAGATGACCGATTTTCACCTCGTAAATCGCGCGCTCTGCAAAACCGCGAAAGTGAAAGAAAACGCAAGTTTCGGCAAAGAGTTTGTCATGCAACGTCATGCGCATGACGGATGCACGACATGCCGCAAGAAGGCCCTTTCCCGCGTCGCCAGAGCCCCCTAGGCCGCGCGTTTTGTTTGCCCGCGAGATCCAGGACAGCCGGCAGAAGGCAAACGAGACGGCAAAAACATCGAGCGAGCGAGACGTCGGCAACTGTCCAGGGTTCTATGGTTCAATGGAGCAACGCATGATTTGCGCAATGTCCAGCATAGCGTTTTCATTGGTCGCGCTCGTTGCCGCGAGTGCCGGTACCGGCATGCCAACCGTGGCCTCTGGGGCTTCGGCTGTGTACCAACCTCAGCGGTGGAAACATGTCTCGGGACGAGAAGAGGACGTGCAAGCCTTGCCGATCTATCGGTCACCCTCGGCTGTCCAGGCAAATCCGAACGACATCTCGCGATCGTCAATCCCAGTTATGTCCACTGGCAGCACCTTCTTCGCTCGTTGGGCCAGTGTGAGCGCAGCAACAGGATACCGGCTCGATGTCTCTCAACAAGAGTCCTTTAACAGTTATGTGGACGGGTATCGCGATTTGGATGTGGGTAACATGACCGGCCGGGTAGTGACGGGATTGAGCCCAGGGACCAAATATTACTATCGCGTGCGTGCTTATAACGCGTCGGGTTCAAGCGCTGATTCACAGGTAATGGTTGGCACGACAGCAAGCAGAGCCGGGCTAATTATCAATGCCACCTTTGATAGCAGCATCACTAACAACCCGAATGCGCTGGCGATTCAATCGAGGATCACTGCGGCCGTTTCGATCTTTGAGAATCTTTTCAGCGACCCGATCACGGTTCCGATCCTTTTCCGCTATTCGGCAAGCGACGCGGATGGTAGTCCTCTGGGGCACGCCGTGTCGGATAGCATTTCCGCGATCTATCCGATTCCGTGGAATACATACATCAGTGCGTTGCGAGTATGTCTGCAAATGTAGATCCTAGCGGTGCTAATGGCAGGGCCATCGGGCTCAATACTCCGCCGGGGGTATCTGCCAACGGAAATGTGGGAAGTGGCCCTGATTTCATATACGACGGAGTTATCACTTTAAATTCCAGTGATCCTTTCCAATTCACTAGGCCTGTTAATAGCGGCAACTATGACGCACAACGGTCAACTGAGCATGAGATTGACGAAGTTCTCGGTCTTGGCTCACACCTCAACGGCGGCGGCAGAGATCTCGAGCCGCAGGATTTGTTCAGTTGGTCGTCCTCTGGCACGAGAAATCTCACGTCGTCCGGAACGCGCTATTTTTCGATCGATAGCGGAACCACAGACATTATCGATTTTAATCAGGACCCGAGTGGCGATTTCGGCGACTGGTTGAGCCCGCCTTGCCCCCAGCCGGAACCGTATGTGCAGAATGCATTCGCTTGTGCTGGTCAGTCGTCCGATGTTAGTGCCAGTTCGCCGGAAGGTATTAGCCTCGACGTCATCGGTTATACCCTGGCTACGCCGTCCTTGGTGAACATCTCCACCCGCGCCTCCGTCCAGACTGGACAAGGGGTTACTATCGCCGGGTTCATTATCACTGGAACGGACTCGAAAGGCGTCGTGGTTCGCGGGCTCGGTCCGACTTTAGGTCAACCACCCTTTAACGTCACTGGAGTGCTGGCTGACCCGTTCCTTAGCTTGAGAGATAGCGGCGGCAATGTCATTTGGAACAACAATAATTGGAAAGACTCACAGCAAACGCCAATTCAAAACCTAGGCTCTGCCTGCGCCGGAAGCCCCTGTCAACCTCCGAATGATCTCGAATCCGCCATTCTGCAAATCTTGCCGCCGGGCAGTTATACCGCTATTCTCTCTG
>QHPM01000196.1 GCA_003219095.1 Verrucomicrobiota bacterium | reverse complement strand
TGTGGAGCAACCAGCTGGCGGGACGGAAAAGGAAATAAAACGCGCCTAGTGGCCGTTCCAGCGCGAGGGCGACGGGAAGGGGATTGCCAATGGCAACGTACTTCGGTGCCAGCTCGCCAAAGCCAATGTGCAGAAAAGTAATTCCGACGAAGGCCAGCGCGATTGAAATGGACGTGACGACAGCGTGAGAGTGAATGCCGGCGAGCGCAAAAAGCGGTTGCAACATTTCAGCGAGATATTGTTCGCCCAGATACCCGAGCGCGAGACTGGCAAGAGTGACGCCGAGTTGGGTCGCGGAGAGGTAGGCGTCGAGATGCGCCCGAATGTATCTCGCGAAACTGGCGCGAAGATTTCCTTCTTCCGTCAACGTATCGAGCTGGCTGCTGCGGACTTTAACAATGGCAAACTCGCAGGCAACGAAGAATCCATTCAGCGCCACCAGCACCGCAATGACCAGCAACTTCAAGAACACTACGACCGCCGAATCCCAATGATCGATCGCGGCTAGGTTCAGAGCCAACCACAGACCAAAAGATGAAAAGGAAATACTCATCATGTGGATGCAGCCCTGCATCCGGACCCACCACTCCAACCGTTACCAGCTAGACTTGGTGACGCCGGGAATCAATCCACTCGACGCCAGCTCACGAAAGGTCAGCCGCGAAATCTTGAACCGCCGGATGAATGCGCGCCGCCGGCCGGAAACCTGGCAACGATTAACCACCCGTGTCGGACTCGCATCGCGAGGCAGTTGCGCGAGGCCGGCATAGTCCTTCTTTGCTTTCAACTCCGCTCGCAGTGCGGCATATTTCTTCACCGTCGCGCGTTTGCGTTCGTTGCGGTTGACCCAGGAGGTTTTCGCCATAAAGGAACGCGGAAGGTAGCGGAAAAACCGGTGGAAGCAAATCGTTTCCATGTGCGTTCCAGCGCTGCCGGCCCAAATCGAGAGCATGTTCCTTTTGCCTAGAACTCAAATCCCAGAAGCGCCGGACGCTTTGGCCCAGGCCATCGAAGAAGGATTACGTACCTTCGTCTCACGGCCAGACAAAATGGTCGTTGTGTGCGGCGGCGACGGCCAGACGCTGGACTCAATCGCGGTCAATCTATCCGGGGCCACGATCGATCATCATCATCGCCCACCGCCGCTCGATTCATCGGAAGCCATTCCGGCGATCATAGTGCGCCAGATTTATATTTCTGGTGAGCCGATTAGTATTCTTGGTGGCGACTTCAGCTTTCAGTTCGAAGCTTCTAATGTCGAATTGTATCAGAAGGTTCAAGCTGAAGGGAAACTGTTGCTCATCATGCATCGAGCCCAGGATGGGAACATTCGATTCGAAATCTCTCGCGCCGCAGCTGAAAGAATGATCACGAAAGGCGCGAGCAAGCTGGCGGAAAAGCAAGGCGTCGTCGTCGATAATGCCCAACTCGAGTTTACACCGCGCGGTCCGCGCGCACTTGATGGAAAGCTCACCGTCTCCGCGCACAAGCTCATTTTTCATCCGGTGCTTAGCCTGGCCGGCACATTTGCGGTCAGTGACGATCTCGTCGCCACCGTCTCGAATCTGAAGTGCCACGGTGAGGGACCGATTGCCGCGCTCGCCTGCGCTGCGATTACACCTTCTTTTTCAAAAATTGAACGACGTACTTTTCCACTATCAGCCCTGCCGCTCGGCGAAATACAGTTGCGCGATCTCACAATCGATGCTGCCAACGAAAAAGTCGTCGTCCGAGCGCGATTTGGTTCGCTGTAAGAGAAGATGCTAATCCGAATCGGCTACGATATCTCTTTCGAACTCGCGAATCCGACACCGTTGATCACGATGCTTTATGTCCATCCTTCGAGACGCAACGACTTGCGATCCGCGGAGGAAGTCGGCGTCGAGCCAGGTGTGCTGGTCCATACTTACCTGGATAGTTTTGGAAATATTTCCGGCCGCCTTCTCGCACCGCCAGGCACGGTGCGATTTACTCTCGATACCACCATTCATGATAGTGGTCTGCCCGATGCGGAAGCGCCGGAGGCAGGGCAGCACAACGTCGAGGATCTACCGGATGAAGCGCTCCGTTTTTTACTTCCGAGTCGTTACTGTGAAGTCGACAAACTGAACGATGAAGCGTGGAGACTCTTTGGTCCGACGCGGCCAGGCTGGTCCCGCGTGCAAACGATCTGTGATTGGGTGCATAATCACATCACCTTCGGCTATCACTTCGCTGATCCGCAGAAAAGCGCGCTGGAAGTTTATCGCGATGGCAAGGGTGTTTGCCGCGATTTCATGCATCTCGCCGTTACCTTTTGCCGATGCCTCAATATCCCGGCGCGTTATGTCTCCGGTTACCTGGGCGACATTGGGGTTCCACCCGCTCCTTATCCGATGGATTTCAGCGCATGGTTCGAAGTTTTCCTCGGTGGGAAATGGCACACCTTTGATGCGCGTCACAATCAGCGACGCATCGGCCGTATTCTCATGGCCGTCGGTCGTGATGCCGCTGATGTCGCGCTAACGACAAACTTCGGCAGCGCCAAGCTGCTCAAATTTCACGTCATCAGCGAAGAAGTGAAATAGCCGTCT
>QHPM01000195.1 GCA_003219095.1 Verrucomicrobiota bacterium | reverse complement strand
TTGGCCGCCTCTTGAACGCGCAAAGCGTGAGTTTGTGGTTATTCGACAAATCGACGGATTCACCTGTTTTGCGCTCAATGGTGGAAGGCGGCAGATTGGTCGCGCCGGATCCGGAGCATCCATTCATGAAGGACCCGTTGGTTTTGAACCAGAACGCTGTGATCCAAGAGCTGCTCTTCACGGCAGGTCCGGTGGTTTGCGAAGACCTGCAGACCGATCCGCGCATTCCTGAGGTGTGGCGTGACTACTTGGAGGGCAAGGGGGCAAAAAGATTTCTGGGAGTTCCGATTCTAATGGGTGGGCAGGTTCGGGGTTTTATTGGCGTCCGCCACACCGACCGGGCACCTTATCGGCCAGAGGAGATTGAATTAACCCAGGCGCTCGCCCATCAAGTGATGCTGGCGCTTCAACTCAATGAATTTGCCGAGCAAGGCCAGCGGGCTGCGGTCTTCGAAGAACGAAATAGAATGGCGCGCGATATTCACGATACTCTCGCGCAAGGTTTCACCGGTGTGATTGTGCAATTGGAAGCGGCGGAGGATGCGGTTTCCTGCGGGTGTCGCAAAGAAGCGGACAAGCATTTGCATCGCGCGGGCGAATTGGCGCGGCAAAGTCTGAGCGAAGCGCGCCGCTCGGTCCATGCATTGCGTCCCCGAGCTTTGCAACTACACAATTTTTGGGACGCGCTCAAAGGTATTATTAAGAACACGACCGCCGGGACGGCGCTTCACACAAAGTTTCAAGCGCAAGGCAGACTGCCGGAGCTTCCCCAGCCCTGGCAGGAAAACCTTCTTCACATTGGCCAGGAAGCGTTGACCAACGCGCTCAAGTACGCGCATGCTCGTAACTTCGAGACCCGACTAAGTTACAAAGCGAAAAGACTTCGCCTGGAACTTCGCGATGACGGCGACGGATTCAAAGCCAAGGATCGAAATGATGGGGTAGGTCTTAGTGGAATGCGCGAACGGGTCGAACAAATGGGCGGCGAATTGGAAATCACCAGCTCACGCGGCAAGGGCACGAAGATCACCGTGCTCCTCCCGTGCAACGGAGAATCGGTGTCATGACATCAAAAAAGAAAGCAGGGTCGAGTACTAAAAAGTCAGCGAAGAAACCAAAGTCTGGTGCGAAGAAAACGCCGAAAGTTAGTGATACAAAGAGACCTGTGATAACTGTGCTCATTGCGGACGATCACAGCGTTGTCCGTGAAGGCTTGGTTTCGCTCATTACTCGGAAGACCGACATGACCGTTATCGGCGAAGCAGGCAATGGACGCGAAGCCGTCGATCTTTGGAAACAACATCATCCGGATGTGACCCTACTCGACCTACGTATGCCCGAGCTAGATGGGGTAGGGGCGATTAAAGAAATTCGTTCCGACAATGAGAAAGCGCGGATCATCGTGCTAACGACATTTGATGGCGATGAGGATATTTACCGTGCCATTCAAGCCGGCGCGAAAGGTTACTTGCTCAAAGATGCACCGCGCGAAGCATTAATGGATTGTATTCGCCGGGTCCACGCCGGGGAAACCTGCGTGCCGGTTCACCTCGCGGCCAAACTCGCGCAGCGCGTGAGCGGCGAGACGCTAAGTGAGCGCGAGATCGACGTGCTCAAGCTGATGGCGCAAGGCAAAAGCAACAAAGAGATCGGCTCGGCCCTATTTATTAGTGAGGGCACTGTGAAATCGCACGTCAAAGCCATTTTCGCCAAGATGAACGTCATCAGTCGGACTGAAGCTGTCGCTAGCGCGACACGGCGCGGCTTGATTCAGCTTTAACGGTTCTTAGGCAAGAAACTGCCGGAGATTAGGCGCTCGGCGCGGATAGCGGGGGCTCGTAAATCGATTCGATCAATCCCGATCCCATGCGCCGATGGACTTCAATAGCCGCTCCGATTACGTCGTGGCTTATTCTGTCTGCCTTTTGATACAGGGCATGCACTAAAAGAGATCTTTAACAGAAGATAACAAAGGAAACGAAGATCTTTCGGAACACTCACCGGCCGACTCTGAGTCTGCCAAACCTTAGTTATCTTCGTTTCCTTCTGTTTATTGTTCCTTTTGAGCAGCTATTGAGCGTGCTCCCTGCGAAGTGAGAAGGAGCGTCAACTCTTAAGTGGGATCAGAAAATCCCTCCGTTGCGCAATGGCCGCGACAGGATAGCACCGCGATTTTGAAGTATGAAAAATTTAAGGTTGTCTAGTTTAGTTGGCATCACATCGATTGCCCTAGTTCATGCTACCTGGGCAGCTGGCCCCGGCGGGAGCGGCGGTGGGTTTACCGGCGGTGGTGGGCACAGCGGAGGCGGAAGCACCGTCCAGGGAGGCGGTGTTGCTAGCCGCGGAGGTGGAGTCGGCTTTGGCAGACCCGCCTCCAGTGGTCGGCCCGCCTACTACTATAGCAGAGGCATGCATTACACGAACTCGCGCATCGGACAGCCGCATTCTCCGGTTCATCAATCGCCCACCATGACCAGGCCGGATTCCCACGGAAACAACGCACCTGCGCGGCAAGCCCGAACATCTGGCCGGCCCGCGTTCAGCGCTCATATTACTGAACGTCACGACCAAAATTGGCATAGCGACTGGGACCGCCGTCATGCCCATTTCTTCCACAATCGCTTCTTTGTTCTTATCGACGGTTTCTGGTGTGGACTAGATGAGTATGACTACTATCCCGGGTACTACGCCGACGTCGAACCGTACTATTATAATGAGAACGTCTACAGCGACACGCCCATGGTTGACCCGACGGTCACCGCCGTTCAGAAGCAGCTTACGCAACTCGGCTATTATAGCGGCCCAATCGACGGCATTTACAGCCCGTTGACGCGCGATGCGGTGGCGAATTATCAAATCAACAAGCAGCTGGATGTAACCGGGAGTTTGTCAGCCCAGACGTTGCAGTCTTTCGGACTGCCGCAGCCAGCGGCGAGCTGAACACCGACAATGGATCACGATTGAGAGACAACGAGTTCAGGCTCCGTTGTTTCTCATTCCAATACTTCTCGAAAGGGGGACTATCAATTACCTCGCAAGAGATATTCCAAATCCCACACTCGCGTTGTAGAGAGGATCTGCTGGGGGATGAGATCTTCATAGTGTGAGAACAACGATTCGCTTATTGCCGAGGCTAAGCGAGGTTTGCCCCGAACGGAGGCTGGCGGTTGCCATCTTTTCTCAGGCAGCAAATGATTTGCAGAAGTTTCGCTGTGCACGGTGCGAGGCGGGCTATTCGCTCTATACGGATGCGCGCAAGTGGATCACCTCCGACGATCGCTTATGGCCGTACTCATTCCTAAATCTCTGTGATGCCCTCCATTTAGCATCCGACGTGGTTCGTGCTGAACTGCTCGGCGGCGCGTCCCACTCCGGACGTTCCATTGGTGACCGCGATCATGGTAGCCGAGCGCACCGCAGCGAAGCTGTCGCGTGAGTATCAGATCTTGGGTGGATGATTTAGATATACTTGAAATTTTATTTGTCTTAATAGTCACTGCAGGTTGATGCCTTGCTATGCTCGGTTCTAATTTTAATTAGCTGCTTTCTATCTCCAAAGAGGGAGCGAGCATGATCTCGGTGGTGGTATCATAAAATCCTACGCATGCGCCGTCGCGATGCACTCACCCACCGATAAGTTTCTCGGTGCAAATTTTGCAAAAACTGGCAGATACGTTCGGCTGGCTGGCGAGCATCGGGTTGCTTATCACCACTGCAAGTGGACAGGACCGCATACTTCCGGAACCGCCCCAGGCAAGCTCGCCAATCACGCTCGTAGCGGTATCGAATCCAATCTCGGGCAAATCCGAATTTCGCTATCGAGGGAGTAATACGCCGCCGGTAATTCGGATGGAGCCCGGAACCATCTTGAAGGTGGAGTACAAGAAT
>QHPM01000309.1 GCA_003219095.1 Verrucomicrobiota bacterium | reverse complement strand
GCTGCGCGCGATTACGAAGTTCGGCCACGCGCTCGGCCTGGCCTTTCAAGTGATCGATGACATTCTCGACGTCACGCAGACGAGCGAGAAGCTCGGCAAAAGCGCAGGCAAAGATGTCGCTGCGCAAAAGGCGACCTATCCAGCGGTGATTGGAGTGGAGGCATCGCGCTCGGAAGCGCGGCGGCTGACAAACGCTGCGCAAAACGCGCTCAAGATTTTTGGTAAAGAAGCGGAGCCGCTGCGAGAACTCGCGAACTACCTGCTCATTCGCGAGTACTGACTCTTCACCGGGTAGCGCACGCTTCTCGGTGTTAACGCCAGTCCGGCTCCGACTTTCGGCGTCACGCCGAAACAATCTTTTAGAAAAGTCCGCGACGGCGAGACACCATCGCCAACACGCGAGACGCGTGCGCTACCCGGGAACAACTCACGCGAGCGCGAGATTCGGATCAATCTCCTCCGCTAACTCGGAAACAATTCCCTCTTGCAATCGTAACATCGCAGCGAACGCGATCATCGCCGCGTTGTCGGTGCATAACCAGGGTTCAGCGACAAGAAATTCGATCCCATTTTGCTGGCAGGCCGCGCGCAAATCTTCTCGCAACGCACAATTACAACTGACTCCACCGCTCAGTGTCAGACGTCTCGACTTGGTTTGCCGGAGCGCGCGCAAACTTTTTTCACGCAAGACATCGATTACCGCTTGTTGAAACGAAGCACAGACATCGGTCGCAACATTGTCATCCCGAGCGGAGCGAGGGACCTCTCGAACGTCCTCTTTGCGCTCGTGAGGTCCCTCTGCGTCTTCGCGCTTCGGGATGACAGACGGTCTTTGCAACAGATACCGCACCGCCGTCTTCAACCCGCTGAAGCTAAAATTCAGGTCCCCGGAATTGAGCATGCTCCGGGGCAGATCGAATTTTTTCGCATCACCTGCTTTCGCGTGCGTTTCGATTTCTGGTCCGCCTGGATAACCGAGCCCGAGCAACTTTGCGACCTTATCGAACGCTTCCCCCGCCGCATCATCGAGAGTGCGGCCCAGAATTTCGTAATCGCCGACGGCGTGCACATTCACCAACAGGGTGTGCCCGCCGCTCACGATAAGCGCAACGTTTGGTTCAATCTTTTCGCGACCAAAAAATGGCGAGAGCAAATGGCCTTCCAGATGATTGATGGCGAGAAATGGTTTGGCAGCGCCGATGGCCAAACCTTTCGCCGCCGAATTTCCGACGAGCAGCGAGCTGGCTAGGCCCGGCCCGCTCGTGGCCGCGAAGGCGTCGATCTCATCCATCGCGATGTGAGCGGACGCGACTGCCCGCTCGAGCAAACGCGGCAACTGCGCGAGATGGTTACGCGACGCGACTTCCGGCACAACCCCGCCGAATTTTTCGTGCTGGGCAATTTGCGATGCCACTTCGCTGGCGAGCAAGTCCGAGCCCGACTGGCGGTTGCCACCGCGCAAGATCGCGACCGCCGTTTCGTCGCAGGACGTTTCAATGGCCAATACGATCATTTCGAGTGCGATTGCCCGTCGGGTCGTGCCTTTAGGTAGAGGCCGGGAGACATCGGGCCAATGACGAATGACGAATGTCGAAGCACGAAACAATGACGAAATCCGAATGACGAAACAAGACTGCCAGCTGTTTTCGTCATTAGGTCATTCGAGCGTCCTTCGTCATTCGACATTCGTGCTTCGTCATTCGCCCGGTCTATCGCATGGCAATGACGCCGAAGTGACAAGGCTATTTCTTCGCCTCGCTTTTCGGCGAATTTTCCTGCGCGTAGGTCATGACGCCTTTGAGCGCATCGATCGCGCGCAGCATCTGCGGGTCGCGCGAGCGAATCTGCGTTTTCTCGTCCCCGATTTTGGCGTCGCTGTTGCGCGCAAGGAAAAGCGCGTGCTCCTGTTCTGCCGTCATTGGGACCGCAATATTCGGCGTAACCCCAGCGCCGTGGATGACCTGCTTACCCGGGGTGTAATATTTCGCGGTGGTGAAACGCAAAGCCGATCCATCTGGTAGTTGCAAAACATTTTGCACCGATCCTTTTCCGAAAGTCGTTTCGCCGACAAGGATGGCGCGTTTCAAATCCTTTAGCGCCCCCGACACAATTTCCGCGCCGCTGGCGCTGCCTTCATTGACCAACACCGCCAGCGGAAAATGCGGACGCTCTTTCGCAGTGGACGAAGTGGTGTACTCGCGTTCTTGCGATGCCGCCCGTCCCTGGGTGGAAACGACGATTGTATTCGGTGGCAGGAACTGGGCGCAGACATCGACCGCACTGTTGAGCAGGCCGCCGGGGTTATTTCGCAAATCCAAAATCAGCGCCTGCATTCCTTGTTTCTGCAAGTCGTCGAGCGCTTTGCCCAATTCCTCGGCCGTTGGTTCGTTAAACTGTACCACCCGCACGTAACCGACCTTGAATGCGCCGGTCAGCTCCTTATCGATGACATGCGCATTCTTCACGCTCTGAACTTTTACTTCGGCGCGCTCTAGGACGTAGTCTTTAACTTCTTTGCTGGCCGGTCTAAGAATTGTTAAAGTCGCTTTCTGTTCCGGTTTGCCGCGCAGCAGATTGACCGCCTGTTGCAATTCCAATCTCTCTGTTGGCGTGCCGTTAATTTTCAAAATCTGATCACCGGCCAGAATTCCTGCCTTCGCCGCCGGGGTATCTTCCATCGGTGTGACAACGGTAAGGACACCATTTTTGGTCGAAACTTCGATACCGAGTCCATTGAACCGGCTGCGAGTGTCGTCCTGCATATCGCGAAAGTCGTCCGGCTCCATGAATTGGCTGTGCGGATCGAGCGAGGCGAGCATGCCCTTCATCGCGGCATAAACGAGATCGTGATAACTCGTCTTATTGCCATCCACATAATCCTGCCGCAGCAACTGTATGGCTTTGGCGAAGACCGCGATCTGGGCGTAACCGCTGTCAGGATCGTTTTCCGCTGCGTGTGCGGTAAAGAGCCGAAACGCCAGTAGCCCGTTGATGACGGCGAGCAATACCAGCACAATAAAAAGGAATCGACGTTTCATGAAGATCTTGATTTTCGCTCAGGGCGAAATTTTTGGCAACGGTCAACCCATTCGTTAACGTCCCGCCTCCGCCCATTGATGAAACGATTTCTCCTGCTCATTCTTTTCGCAATCGTGCCGACGCTCAATGCCGCGCAAAACACCAATACCGATTTCGCCGCGGTCGCGGAAGAGTTCATAAAAGGTTACCTGAACGCGCGGCCGCTTCTCGCCACCCGGCTTGGTTTTCACGAATACGATGGCCGGGCGGATGATTTCAGCCGGCTTGCGCTCGATGCCGAATTGCAGCGTCTCCGCCGTTTCGAGGACCGGTTGCGTAAATTCGAGCCCGAGGAATTGAATACGCGCAACGGAATTGACCTGCGCATCTTGCAGGCCGCCATCGCAAACGAGCTCTTCGAATTTCAGGATGTGCACAAGTTCGAGCGCAACCCCATGACCTATGCGCACTGCGCCGATTTGAATATCTACATCGCGCGTAATTTCGCGCCGCTGGAAGACCGGGTTCGCAGTCTGATCGCGATCGAATCGCAAATCCCGAATATTCTCATCGCCGGCAAAACCAATCTGGAGGCGGTATTGCCCCGGCCGCACGTCGAACTCGCCATCCAGATCGCACGCGGTTCCGCTGATTTTCTGCGTAAGGACATGGTGACCGCGGTCGACACTGTTAAGGACCAGGAGTTGCGTGGCAATTTCATCGAGGCCAATCGCAAAGCCGCCACCGCGCTCAGTGATTTCGCCAGCTGGCTGGAGAAGGAGAAATTGTCGAAAGCGACCCCAAACTTCGCCTTGGGCGAGGCCAAATATCAGCGTTGGCTATCAGAGAGCGAACTTGTCGATTTACCGCCGGCCAAGATTCTCGAGATCGGCCTCGCGAAATTGAAAGAGGAACAGAAAACGTTCGCCGACGCCGCCAAAATCATCGATCCGAATAAATCGCCCGCGGAGGTATTCAAGGAAATCCAGAAAGATCACCCCAGCGCCGACAAATTGATTTCGGAGATTGCGAAAAACTTAGATCAAATCCGTAGTTACGTCACCGACCACAAAATTGTCGGCATTCCGCCGAATTCCAAGGCAGCGCAGGTAAAAGAAACACCGCAATATGATCGGGCCACCTCGTTTGCCTCGATGGATACGCCGGGACCGTTCGAGAAAAAAGCGACCGAAGCATTTTATTACGTCACGCCGGTCGAGCCGAACTGGAGCGAGCAGCAAAAGGAAGAATGGCTTACCTCATTCAACTACTATACCGCAGATGTGACCTCGATTCATGAAGCTTATCCCGGTCATTATGTACAATTCCTGCGCTTAAACGCTTCAAGCGCGAACAAGATCGAGAAGATTTTCGGCAGCTACGCCTTCATTGAAGGGTGGGCGCATTACTGCGAGCAAATGATGCTCGATCAGGGTTTCGGCGGGCTCAAAAAACCCCCTGGGACTGGTGAAGAACAAAAACGGGCGGCTAAATATCGAATGGCGCAGGCTTCGGAAGCGTTACTGCGGCTTTGCCGCCTCTGCGTTTCGGTGAAAATGCACACCCAAAATATGTCGGTCGACGAGGCGACCAAATTTTTTCGCGAAAATTGCTACTACGAAGAAAAACCGGCGCGCAGTGAAGCGATGCGCGGGACCTTCGACTACGGCTACTTAAACTACAGCCTCGGTAAAATGGAGATTTTAAAATTGCGCGACGATTACAAGGCACTACAGGGCGCCGAGTTCTCGTTAGAACAATTTCACAATCAGTTGCTCGATCACGGCATGCCGCCGATTCGTTTGCTGCGCGAGATCCTGCTTAAGAACAAGGCGAAGTGGGATGAGGTGCTATAAGTCTTATTTCTACTCATATTCTTAATCCTATTCTTTCCCGGATACAGAAAGGAGAATAGGAATAGGATTAAGAGTAGGAATAGGAGAAGACAGAGCATTGAAAGATTAAGGTTAAAACGTGAGATCCAATTTAACCTTGTAACGGTTTTAACGAATCACTCCAATTCCTCCTCCTCCGGCAGCAGCTCCGGCAACAATGGCTGCGGGTTGCTCGGCAGCTCTTCCACGTCGCGCAGCTTTTTCGTGATCGCGCGGGAGCGCACCGCCACTTTGTCCATGTCGCTGGCAGCTTGATCGAGCTTGTCTTTCACCTTTGAAAGGGAGTCGCCAAACTTGGCAAACTCCGTCTTGACTCCAGCTAACAGGTTCCAAACCTCACTCGATCGCTTCTGGATTGCGAGAGTGCGAAATCCCATCTGCAGGCTGTTGAGCAACGCCGCCAGCGTGGTCGGCCCGGCGAAGACCACCCGGCAATCGCGCTGGACCTGCTCGACCAGACCGATTCGACGAATCGCTTCCGCATACAATCCTTCGGTCGGAAGAAACATCAGCGCGAAATCGGTTGTTTTTGGCGGATTAATATATTTCGCGCAGATATCTTTCGCCGATTTTTTGAGCTGCGCTTCCAAATCTTTCATCGCGCCGTCGGTTAGCACTGAGTCGCCGCTTTCCTGTGCCGTAATCAGTCGCTGATAATCCTCCATCGGAAATTTGGCATCGATTGGCAGCCACACTGCAGCGCCATTTCCTTCGCCCGGCAATTTGATCGCATAATCCACGCGTTCGCCGCTTTCCTCCCGCGTTTGCACATTGCGATCGAATTGTTCCGCAGTGAGCAATTGCTCGAGCAGCGCGCCCAGCTGCACCTCTCCCCAGCCACCGCGCGTTTTCACATTGGTCAGCACCCGCTGCAATCCACCGACATCGCTCGCCAGTTGCTGCATCGCGCCGAGGCCCTGGTGCACCTTTTCCAATCGCTCGCTCACCAGTTTGAACGATTCGCCCAGCCGTTTCTCGAGTGTTCCCTCCAATTTTTCATCTACCGTCGCGCGCATTCTTTCGATCTGCTGCGCATTGTCCTTTTGCAATTCCTGCAAACGCAGATCGACGATCCCACGCACACTTTCCAGTGAGGCGGTCAGTTCCTCGCGCTGCGATTTCGCGGCATTGGCATTCTCCTCGCGACCACGCGTCATCTCTTCCCGCAGTGTTCGTTCGCCGCGTTCCTGCGCGCGCTCGAGCAGTTCGATTTTAGCGAGCAAATCGCCACTGGCGGATCGGTGCCGGGACCTCAAAAACATTCTAATATATTTAATGCGAGAGATTCCTTCCAGCCTTCGCATAAAGGTAGGGCGGGACAAGCGACTTCAGCAACGTGCTTGTCCTGCCGGGCGTAGCGAGTGACCTCGCACGAGCTCATCGAATACCGACAAATGCTTGTGTGCCACGAGCGAGAATGTGAGGTTCCTCACCCCGAAGGCATTCGGGTTCAGGATGACAATGCGTTCATAATCAAAAACGCAGTTTCGCTCCCCCATACACCGCGCGGCCGAGTGCGGGGAAGCCGAACACCTCGGCATAATGCTCATTCGTTAAGTTATCGATGCGGCCGAAAACGGATACATGAGGGCTGATTTCGTATTCCGCGGCAAAATTTACAAAGCTGTAATCCTCGATATCGAAGTTCGGCCCGCCGAAATTCAGTTCTTCGCGCGCATTAACCCACTTTGCCGAAAGCGTAGTCCGCAATTTCTGCCACCACAGATATGACGCTGAAACATAGACTTCATTGCGTGGCCGGCGCGGCAACCGCGCGCCCGGCGGCTGAGAGACATCTGCCGACCCAAGCTTCTCCGCGTCGAGATAAGTATAAGTCGCAACCAGTTCGAGTTCATCGAATGGCCGCATCCGCAGCTCACATTCCACGCCTTGCGTTCGCGCCTTCCCCAGGTTCAGCTCTTCGAAGAGACCATTGAATCCAATGACGTTGGACAAATCGTTGTGGAAATAAGTCGCGCCGAGAACGACCCGCTTGTTCCAAAGTCGTTGCTCAATTCCCGCATCCCATCCCAGATCGCGTTCCGGTTCGAGTCCGAAATTCATTCCGAAAATCTTATCCTGACTGCTGGGCGGCGAAAAACCGGTCGCGACACTGGCGTGAAGCGTAGTATCGGTTTTGCGGACGAGGTAACTGCCGGCTTCGCGCCAGGTCCAAACATCGCCGAATTGATTGAAGTGATCGAACCGGCCACCGCTAACGAGAATTAGATCCGTGATCGGTCTCAGCGTTAGCTGGGCAAAGACGCCCGTCTCTTCGGTATGGTCACTAATGAAAAGCGGCCCGAATAGCACAAAAGGCCGTTCCTGGCCGGCGTTGACATTGCTGAAGAAAAATCCGCTTGTGATAGTGAGCCAGGACGTCGGGCGCAGATCATTTTGGTAATCGACCTGCGTTCGCTCGAACAAGGCGCGAGTTGGGCCGACAAATCCATCCTGGTTCGGATCATTCAGTTGTCGCTCGTGATCGTAGCTTACGATCAATTTGTGTTCCCACCAATCCACTGGCTGCCAATCAATGTGCGGCCCGATCAGCCAGCGTTCAGTCAGAAAATTATCGAGCGGTTTCGGATCAAAAATCGTGTTCGGATTCCCGGTATCAGCAAGCGAATAAGTGATCAAACTGCCGATCCGCAGCGTCGCATCCGGCGACCAGCCGATATCCGCGATCGCGCTGGTTAACCGATATTGATTATTCGGTCGCGCATGATCGGTGTCGAGCCGGCTGATGCCGAGAGAGTAATCCAGCTGTTGAAGTTGCCCTTCGCTTTCGAATGCTTCGCGAAAGGACCCGTAGGATCCGCCTTCAGCGGTAAACGTGAAAGTTGGATCGCCCTCGCCGCGCTTGGTGAAAATTTGAATCGCGCCCGCCAACGCCCGTGGCCCGTAGAGTGTGCTCTGTGGTCCCCGCACCACTTCGATTCGATCGAGGTCGTCGATGGTGAAGTCGGCGAAATTCATCAGTCCGGCCAAACCTTGATTGATCGGAATTCCGTCGAGCAGGACCTGGGTGTGTTCGCTACGCAGTCCGCGGGTGAATACGGAAGTGAGCTGGCCGGGCGCGCCGCTTTGCACAACGGAGAGCCCCGGCACTTCGCGCAGCGCATCAGCCACACGCTCGATTTGCTTTTCCTCAATGTCTTGCGAAGTCACAACACTGGTGCTGGCGGGCGATTGATCGAGTGGAATGTCAGTGCGCGTGGCTGTGATGACGATTGGCACTGATTCGGGCGCAGGTGTGGGCGATGCGTCCTGGCCGTGGCAAATGGCTGCGACCCCAATAAGAAGGAGCGCGATCGAGATTCGCGACCACGCATCATTGCAATAGCCCGGGTAGCGCACGCAACTCCAGTCCGGCTCGGACCTCGCGTGTTGGTTTTGGTGTCCCGCCAAAACAGTCTTCGGGAAAGCTCGCGATCGCGGGATGCGATCGTCAACACACGCGACGCGTGCGCTACCCGAAATCAAAACAATCAGCAAACGTTTCTGTTTCACTTCAATCCTCCTGTTTTCGAGAGACGAAGCAAAACGGTTCGCCGCGACTCTCATTCTTCCTTTTTGCGAAGAAGTTTTTTCGCGGTCCGAGTCCTGTAGCCGGGGTCGTTGACCCCGGCCCGCGGTCAGCGACCGCGGCTACAAAAACACGCTGGCGAATGAGGCGGACCGGTCGAATATTCTGGCTCCTGGCATGCGGTCCGAAATTTTTCGGACTCACCTTTTTCCTGCCTTCACCGCTGGTAAAGAATTGCAGACGACACGCCTGCCTCTACAACGATTGGCTCGTGGGAAATCGTATCCAGTTACAGCAGCGCAACTGCTCCGGCTTCACACCGGATTTCTCGCGCCGATCCACTTGATTAAAACTCGCAAAGAACTAAGCGAGCAATAGCGGCTTGCGCTTCCGCGCTCAAGATTTATTTAGTCAGACGCGTTTTCCGCGCGCATTTCTCCTGTGCCTTCAACCGACGCAAAGTTAAATCTGCTTGTGACCGGCGGCGCCGGCTTCATCGGGTCGAATCTTGTCTTGGAATTGCAGGAGGGATTTCCGAATTCGCGACTCACCGTGATCGACGATTTTCGCTCGGGTGATTTCAAGAACCTGGCGGGTTATCGCGGAGATTTTGTTGCGGCCGATCTGGCGAAGCTGAACTGGCGAGAACAATTCGGCGGCGAAAGCTTCGACGCGATTTTTCATCTCGCTTCCATCACGGACACCACTAATCACAATCAGTTTGAGCAAACGCACGACAACGTGGAGAGTTTCCGGCGATTGCTGGAATTCGCGCGGCCAAACCGGTCCCGCGTGATTTTCGCATCATCCGCTTCCATTTATGGCGCGACGACAGAAGCGAGCGCTGAATCCACCACTGCTGCGCCGGCAAACATTTATGCTTTTTCCAAAGCGATCATGGATAATCTCGCGACCCGGCTGGCGCGGGAAAATCCGGATTGGATCATCGTGGGTGTACGTTACTTCAATGTTTATGGTCCGCGCGAGGCACACAAGGGCGTGCCCGCGAGCATGATTTATCATCTGTCACAGCAAATGCGCGCCGGCCAGCGCCCACGTATTTTCAAACATGGCGAACAACGACGCGATTTCGTTTATGTGAAGGATGTGGTGGATGGAACAATTTGCGCACTCGATGCGAAGGCGAGTGGCATTTACAACCTCGGCAGCGGCCAGGCCCGATCCTTCAACGAGCTGGTTTTTATTTTGAATCGCTCGTTGCAGACAAATCTTCAGCCGGATTATTTCGATAACCCGCATGCCCATTACCAGAATTTCACCCAGGCGGATTTGAACAACGCGCACAACGCGCTGGGTTACGCGCCGCAATTTCCGCTCGAAGCTGGAGTAGCCGATTATATGAAATGGTTGTATTCGCAGTAGCGCGCGAGAGTTCAGCCCAAATGCGGGTCATCCTGAGCGCAGCGAAGAACCTTAAAAGCTCGTTGAACATTACGAGAAGTTGAGTAACGCAGATTCCATTGGTGAAGTCCATCGCCTCGAACGCGTTCGAGGCTCGGGATGACGAAGCAAAGAATATGAATCCGAAAAAATCTGACCTGCTGGTCGATGTGGTCGAACACATCGACATCAAAAAACACAACGTCGTGCCGTTGGTGGAGGCGATGTCGAAGATGGCCTTTTCCGCACGCGATCTGGCGCGGGCGGCGGACATTTATGACGCGATGCTGCGCGAAGAAGATTGCGCCATCATTTTGTGCCTGGCGGGCTCACTCATTTCCGCCGGATTAAAAAACGTCATTGTCGATTTGGTGCGCAATAACATGGTGGACGCAATCGTTTCCACCGGGGCCATCATTGTCGACCAGGATTTTTTCGAGGCGCTGGGTTTCAAGCATTACAAGGGCGACATTTTCATGAATGACGACGTTCTGCGTCGTCTCGCGATTGATCGCATTTACGACACCTACATTGACGAAGATCAATTGCGGGTTTGTGATGCCACCTGCGGCGAGATTGCCGACTCGCTCGAGCCCCGGCCCTATTCTTCGCGCGAGTTCATTCGCGAGATGGGACGTTATCTAACGAGAAATGGGAAAAACCGCGAATCGGTTGTGCTGGCTGCCTTCGAGCAAGAGGTGCCGATCTTTTGCCCGGCCTTCAGCGATTGCAGCGCGGGCTTTGGCTTGATTCATCATCAATACGAAAATCCGGACAAGCATCTCAGCATTGATTCGGCTAAGGATTTTCTTGAGTTAACAAAAATTAAAATCGCGTCGAAACAAAGCGGCTTGTTCATGATCGGCGGCGGCGTCCCGAAGAATTTTGCGCAGGACACGGTGGTGGCGGGCGATTATCTCGGTTTCGATGTCGGGATGCACAAATACGCCGTGCAAATCACAGTCGCGGATGTGCGCGATGGCGCGCTCAGTGGTTCGACGCTGAAAGAGGCAAATTCGTGGGGCAAGGTTGATCAAGGAGCCGAGCAAATGGTGTATGCCGAGGCGACGATCGCGCTGCCGCTGATTGCCGGCTATGCCTGGCACAAGGGGTCATGGAAGAATCGCCAAGCTCGCAATTACTCTAAGCTGCTCGAAGAGCCGGTGAAGAAACCGGCGTCCAGCGAAAAGCGCGAACTGGCCGAAGCGCGTTCTTAGCAGCGTCACCCCGAGCGAGAGTCGAGGGATCCCGCGGCGAAATCTTGTAGCTTCATTGGATCCTTGCCAGCGCTCGGGTTGACCACTACGACTCGGCCAATTTTCGAAACGCTTCCTCGGACATTTGGAATTCGTGCCAATCGGGATCGATCTTCGCACCGAGCCGCTGATAAAACTCGATGCCGCGTGTGTTCCATTTTGCGACCCACCATTTAATGATGCCGCAACCGGCGCATTCGGCCTCTTGCGCGATAGCTTTCATAAGCAGATTGCCGACGCCCTTGCTGCGATATGGTTCCGCCACGTATAGCTCTTTGATGATCAAATTCGGCTTCGCGCGATAGGTAAATGCGACGAAATAGTAAACGACAATCCCGACCAGCGCGGCGTTTTCTTCCGCAACCAGACAATAGAAATCCGGCGGGGATCGACGAAACCCCCGTTCCCGCAAAATCTTTTCGGTGACAGCGAATGCATCAGCGTATTTTTCGAATTCTGCCAGCTCGCGCATTAATGGCAGTAATTGCGGAATGTCCGCTTCCGTTGCTTTCCGAATTTTTATGGGACTCACAGAGTCGCTCCAATTATTCAAGCGAATCTTTCGGCAGCGCGACAGAATCAAGAAGCGGCGATCTCCAGATCGCCGACTACTAAAATCGGCGGCTAGGGAGCCGCCGCTCCTTGGTTTTTTGGATCTCCGCTCTTTGAATCTCAGCCTTCCCAAAAAAATTTCGTCGGGCGATTGATTTCCGGCGGCAGACTCTTGTGCACCGGACAGTTCAGCGCCGTTTGTTCCAAGACGGCGCGGTGCGGCGAATCCGGCGGCAAGGGAATGTGAACTTCCGATGGCAGGGCGACGATCCGACGCGGCGCGTCTTTCGACATTTCTTTCTGCACTGAGACTGTCATTCCGCGAAGATCGACACCGAGTTCTTCCGCCCTTATTCCCATCGTAGTACTGATGCAGGTGCCGAGCGCAGTCGCGACCAGGTCGGTGGGTGAGAATGCTTCTCCCTTGCCTTTGTTGTCTGCGGGAGCGTCAGTCCCGAGCTTGGATTGCGACGGGCCGTGGGTGGCATCGCAATGAAGGTTGCCAGTATAATCAATGGAGACTTTGACCATGATGAATTATGCGACGTGGCAGCTCATTTGTCATCCGAACGCAGCGAAGAATCACGTATGACGTACTGAGGCGTTCGTGATTCTTAAGAGCGTCATTTGTTAAAACCGGAAACGCGTGGAGTGAATTCCGGGGAGCGCAGGCTGCCAGCCCGCAGTTGCCGGCAGCACGCACCGAGTGCGTCGTCCAATGAGTCTCGGCAGGCTGCCGAGACTTGCAGGCTAGCAGCCTGCGCCCCCAGACGGAGAAAATCTCGTGCGCCATCACGGTGTAATTCGCGTGGACGCTTGAGTGCGAAGCGGCAATCTGGTAAGCGCGAGCATGAATTTTAAGCATTTCTTCTCTCTTGGCGCGATCGTCTTGGTAATTTCGGCGTCTTCGACGAGGGCTGCGGATCAAATCATCGCGCTAAAGGCGGCGCGACTGTTCGATGGAAAATCGCGTGGACTAATTCAGAACGGGGTCGTGGTTGTGCAGGCCGACAAAATCGTTGATGCCGGTGCAAACGTCGTGATTCCGCCGGATGCGCAAGTGATTGATCTCGGCGACGCGACACTATCTCCTGGATTCATGGATGCGCATACGCATATCACGCTGGATTATACGAACTACCAGGCGGCGCGTTTGCGAGAATTACAAATCTCGACATCGGCCAAGGCCTACAGTGTGATTCCGGCGGCGCGTGCGACTGTCGAAGCCGGATTTACCACCGTGCGCGACGTCGGTGCACGTACTTTTCGCTCGCACGACTGCATTGATGTTTCGCTGCGCGACGCGATTGCGAAAGGAATTGTTGTCGGACCGCGCATGTTCGTCGCCACCTATGGCATCGGCGCGACCGGCGGCCATTTCGACGAAGCTGCCGGATTTCGCGACGGACTCTTCGGGCCGGAACCGGATATAGCGGATGGAATCGCCGATGGGGCCGATGCCGTGCGCAAAGCCGTTCGTTTTGAGGTGAGAAATGGCGCGGACGTAATCAAGGCCGCAGTCTCGGGCGGTGTGCTTTCATTGACGGATGAGGTGGACACCCCGCAATTGACGGCGGCCGAAATGGCAGCGCTGGTGGATGAAGCACATCGGTTACGAAAAAAGGTGGCGGTGCATTGCCACGGTGATCAGGCGGGACGCGAAGCGATCGAGGCGGGAGCGGATTCCATTGAACACGGATCGTTTTTCAAACCTGAAACGCTGACGTTGATGAAAAACAAGGGAACATTCCTGACGCCAACTTTGATGGCGGCGGAATTTATTAGGGGCAAACTCGATAGTTATCCACCGGCATTGCAGGCGAAAGCGCTGGCTGCTTACAACGCGCGCTCGGAAATGTTTCGGAACGCGCTCAAAATCGGCGTGAAGATTTCCTTCGGAACCGACGCGGCGGTTTTTCCGCACGGACAGAACGCCAAGGAATTTAAATACTCGGCACGCTCGAGAAAGGAAAGCTGGCCGATGTCATCGCGATGCCGGGTGATCCGACACAAGACATCACTGCGACGGAGCGCGTTTCCTTTGTTATGAAGGAAGGGAAAATTATTCGGAACGGTCCAGCAACTTCGGCGGTGAAAACTGCGAAACAGAGCATGTTGGATGAGGTAGGCGCGGATTTCTAGGCGCTCCCAATTACAGGTCATTCCGAGCCGCGCAGACAACGCCAGTCCGGCTCGGAGCGAGGAACCTCGCGAGCATTCGTGTGACCCGTGATCTTGGGTGAGATCCCTCGCCGGGGCTCGGGGTGACGGCGCGAGGGACGCCGGTCATTTTGACAAGATGTGGAAAGGCGCTAGCTTGCTCGCCCTGCCGCAGAAACGCGCGGCAAAGATAGCAGGAGAGTTTCGGCTCGTTTGGACTGCACAAGATCATGCAACAAAATCGTAGCAAACGTTATCGCGCTTCCGCCGAGCAGGTGGACCGAAAGAAGGCCTACAGCTTGAATGATGCGGTGGCGACGTTGAAAAAATTTCAACCGACCAAGTTCGACCAAACCGTGACGGTTTCGTTCCGGCTCGGAGTTGATCCCAAGCAATCCGATCAAATGGTCCGCGGGACGTGTCCGCTTCCGCACGGCAGCGGGAAGAAAGTGCGGGTGCTGGTTTTCGCCGAAGGGAAAGCGGCGAACGATGCGAAAGAGGCGGGCGCGGAATTTGTCGGCTTTAAGGATTTGATTCAAAAGGTGCAGGAAGGTTTTCAGGATTTTGACGTGGCGGTGGCGACGCCGGCGGCGATGGCTGGAACGGTGACCGATGATACCGCGAAAGCGGTGCAGGAAGTGAAGGCAGGCCGCGTTGAATTCAAGCTTGATAAGAATGGGAACGTCGCCGTCCCGGTGGGAAAATTTTCTTTTGCCGAAAGCGCGCTGGTTGAAAATGGCAATGCCGTGATCGACGCGGTGGTGCGGGCGCGCCCGGCAACAGCCAAGGGACGTTATCTTGAAGCGATGACGTTAAGTGCAACGATGTCGCCCGGCGTGCATATTGATCCGTCGCCGTATCTCATCGTATAACTTATTGCGATTCAATAATTTAACTATTTAACAATTCTAATGAGACCTGAGAAGGCCAATATCGTTTCTGATCTCGCCGCGAGATTGACCCGGTCGCCATTCGTACTCGTGACCGATTATCAGCGGATGAAGGTCGATCAATTCGGCGATCTGCGGAACCGGCTCGCGCCTGCTGGCGCGGAAGTGCGGGTGGTGAAAAACAGTTTCTTGAAACGGGCGATGAGCGATTCCGGTTTGCCTGATGTCACTGACAAACTCAGTGGTCAGACCGCGATTGTGATGGGCGAAAGAGATGTGGCGCCGGTAGCGAAAATTCTGAAAGCGTTCGCGGCCGAATTTAAGATTGCGGCGCTGAAGATCGGAGTGATCGACAAATCGGTTTTATCGGCGCAGGAGATTGAGGCACTGGCGGATTTACCGCCGCGCGAAGTTTTGCTGGCGCAATTGCTTGGGTTGTTGATGTCGCCGGCGACGAAGCTGGTGCGGTTGTTGAACGAACCGGGCGCGTCGTTGGCGAGGTTATTGAACGCGAAAGCGCAGAAGGAAGGAAAACCAACGGAGGCTAGCGCATAAGAATTGTAGTCGCGTCTCTGTGAGACGCGTGCGCGGCTCGTAGAGCCGTGGCTGCAGAAAAAAAGAAACGAAAATTGTCCGAGCCGATGGCTATCGGCTTTAATTTTCCGAAGGCTTTCGGAAGCGGCGAACCGAGGAAAACAAATGGCAGATACAGATAAAATTGTGGAGCAACTCAGCGGCCTAACCGTGCTCGAGATTGCTGGTTTGGTGAAACAACTCGAAGAGAAATGGGGCGTAAGCGCAGCGGCTCCCGTGGCGATGGCGGCGGCGCCAGCGGCGGGTGGTGCCGGTGGCGTAGCAGCTCCAGCAGCCGAAGAAAAAACGACTTTCGAGGTGATCTTGAAAGAAATGGGCACCAACAAGATCGGCGTGATCAAGGAAGTGCGCAGCGCCGTGCCGGGTCTTGGCCTGGCCGAAGCCAAGGCGCTGGTGGAAGGCGCGCCGAAAACGGTCAAGGAAGGCGTGACCAAAGCCGAAGCCGAAGAGATGAAAAAGAAGATCGAAGCGGCTGGGGCGAAGGTCGAGATCAAATAGGCGGACGTTACGTAGTTAAAAGGGTTACATCGTTACAACGGTAGAGAGAACGGTCCGGGCGACGGTTTCCGATTTAACATTGTAACGTTTGTAACTTTTTTAACCTTTCCGCGTGTACAGCAAGCGCATTCGTGGCGAAGAGGCGTTTTGGTTGTTTTGATTCTTCGACCCAACTAAAGACAGTGGTTGTAATTACTTGTCCTCAGCCCGCGTGATGGGAAGAGGCAGTTTTGTCTGACGGCGCGGGCTTGTCTTCCCGCGACTTTTTGGTTGAATGTCAACGTGCCCCCTAATGGTGAGGTCAGTTCGCTGACCGGAAATGCTTATCACGGCCCGGTCGCGTTTACGACCACGCACTGGAGCGTGGTCCTAGAGGCACAAGGCGAATCGCCAGCGGCACATGAAGCGCTCGAAATGCTTTG